>DATBCM010000235.1:0-1543 GCA_036270455.1 Gemmatimonadales bacterium
CCCTCCGCTGAATGTGTTTCTCTCCGCGAATCACGCCGGCCGCAACCGGAGCAAGGCGTTCGTCTACGCGGGGCTCGATCCGGCCGAGTTCCAGTTCCAGGCCCGGAAGGAGGACTACGATTTTTTTATCGGGCGTCTGCACCATGCCAAGGGATACCACTGGGCAATCGAAGGCGCGCAGCGCACGGGCCGGCGGCTGATCCTGGCCGGCGGCTGGCGGCCGACCCTTTCCCGCGGGATCAAGTACGTGGGCGAGGTGGACGGGGACAAGAAGGCGCAGCTGCTCGCGAACGCGCGCTGCCTCTGGATGCCCGCCCTCTGGGACGAACCGTTCGGCCTCACCAACATCGAAGCCCTGTTCTCGGGGACGCCCGTCCTGGGCACCAGACGCGGGGCGCTCCCCGAGATCCTGACGTCCGAGGTCGGGGCCCTGTGTGATACGCTGGACGAAATGGTCGAGGCATCGAAGACCATCGACGGCCGTGATCCGGCTCGCTGCCGGGCTCACGCCGAGCGCTACTTTACCCATCTGGTGATGGCGGAGGAGTACGTGCGGTTCTACCGGCACCTGCGGGATACCGGGGCGTTACCGGAAGGCCGGCCGACCCCCTACACCACCTTGTAGTTCCGGAACTCGAAGATCCGGGCGCCGGTGAGGCGCTCGATCCAGTCGGACAGGTAGAACCGCAGGTGAGCGGCCTTGAAGGAGCGGGGACCGATGACCCGCTCCGGATCGTGGGCGCGTGCGTCCACCCACGCCTGTGCGACCGCCGGATGACGCCCCTCGAATTTCCGGAGCAGCGGAAGCCACTCGAGGTAGCCGCGCTTCTGCTCCATCTCCGAGCGCTCTCTGCTCCACGGGTAGATCACCTTCGACGCTTCGTACTTCTCCCGAATCGCCTTCGCCGGGCGCGCCCACCCGTAGTGGAACATCACCGCCTCGGTGGGCCGGGCGCCGATCTTCCGGTAATCGGGCCCCACCCGGAACCCCTGGGCACCCTGATAGGGACGGATGTCGCGGCCCAGGCGCAGGCAGCGGACCTCGCGCCGGTACCAGCGCCGGTTCTGCGCCACGATGTCGAGGCCGCCGTAGAAATGCAGATACTTGACCAGGAGTCCCTCGACCCGCTCGTCCCCGTCCCACTCGGCCACTTTCTCCTTGAGGATCCGCGCGCCGTCCTCGTGGAGAACCTCATCGGCCTGGATGTAGATGCCCCAGGAGCCCTTGCACGCCTGCATGGCGCGCAAGGTCTCCATCCCCAGCATCTCGTTCTTGCGCGTGAAGTCCCAGACGGTGTCGAGGATGCGGATCCGGGGATCACCGATCGACGTGACCAGATCTCGGGTCTCGTCGTCCGACTTGCCTACGTTGACCACGACTTCGTCACACACCGCCAGCACCGACTGGATGGCGGGGATGATCGGGAAGTCGAGCTTGACCGCGTTGCGGACGATGGTGAAGCCGGAAAGCATGGAAGGGGTCCGGGCCCAGGTGTCAGGTTCTGAATTGCAGGTTATGCAGCCGGCGATAGAGCCCGTCTGC
>DATBCM010000236.1:0-3198 GCA_036270455.1 Gemmatimonadales bacterium
CACCGGCGGTGATGACGGCGACGGGTCTGGTGAAGAGGCCCAGGAGGATGCAGAGCCCCCCCACCGTTTCGATCACGCCGGCGAGACCGGAGAGCGAGACATAGGCTACGTGGCCGGTGCCCCCGGGAAAGCCAAAGAGCTTCTGCGTGCCGTGCGCCATATACGTGAACGCGGCCACGATGCGGAGCACACTGAGGAGGCGGGGACTCACGCAGGGAAGGTATCAAAAGCAGGTCCTTCGCGCCTTCGGCGCGCTCGCGCGAGCGAAGGACCTGTTTGAGCACGGGCGGGATGGACGAGCGTCGTACTGAAGGGTGATGCCCGGGAGAGGATTCGAACCTCTACGGGAGTTGCCTCCCAAGGGATTTTAAGTCCCATGCGTCTACCGATTTCGCCACCCGGGCTTGAGAACCTACGCCTTGGGTGGTCCTAATCGCTCCGCATCGTTCCGCTTGGCCAGCATCCGCTCCGCGAAATCCAGCCGCTCCTCAACTTCCCCCATGCGCCGCTCGAGCTCCGCCGTGTCACCCGACCCGGCGGCCAGCTGGCGATGCGAATCCTCGAGGTCCGCCAACCGCCGGTCCAGGTCCTTCGCGTTCTTCACGCGATTGCCCCTGCCCCCACCCCCGCCAATGGCGCGGGCCACCGAGCCGGCGAGCATGATGATCACAACGATCCCCACCCATTCCGGCATCCCGAACGGCATCGCCTCATGTCCTTTGCTTGGGTACGCCTGTCCTACGAATCTACTGTCTTCTGGTTCCCGGGACCTTCTCCACCCGCGCCCCTGCTCCACTTTCGAGCATCGTAATCGCGGGCTTCCGGCCGAATCGGCGCTCGAAGGCCCTGGATATGGCCTCCTCGATCCTCCCCGCGTCCCTGGGCCTGACGAGGACCAGGGCGGCACCGCCCCACCCGGCGCCGGTCATGCGCGCGCCCATCGCCCCGCCACGCCGGGCCGCCTGCACCACGAGATCGAGCTCGGGCGCACTGCACTCGTACAACCGCCGGCAGGACTCGTGGGACTCATACATGAGCGTCCCGAAGCCGGCGAGCCGGCCCCGCTCGAGGAGGCGGGCGGCGGCCCGGGTCCGGGCCGATTCTCCCACGACATGCCGGGCGCGGGCCCGAAGCACCGGCGCCAGCAGCCGCGAAAGCCGCGACATCTCCTCCGGGGGCCACATCGCGAGCCAGCGCAGCCCCGGATGCACCTCCCGGAGCCTCTCGACCGCCGCCTCGCACTCCGCCCGGCGGGTATTGAACGCGCTATGGGCCAGGTCGTGGCGCACGCCGGTGTCGACCAGCAGGAGCGTGCCGGTGAACGGGATCTGCTTGGTGGCCCCACTCGAACACTCGAGCAGGAGCGCGTGGTCCTTCTTCCCCAGGGCGGCGATGGTCTGATCCATGGTCCCGCACCGCACGCCGACGTGGTCGTGTTCGGCCTGATACCCGACCAACCACGCCAGCTTGGGCGGGAGCTTCTTCCCCGCCAGCGCCGCCAGGGCACAGGCCGTGGACACGGTGAGCGCGGCCGAGCTCGCCAGCCCGGCGCCGACCGGTACGTCGGACACGATGGCGAGCCTCGCCCCAGCGCTGAGCGCGATCCCCTGCCGCTCGAGGGCGCGGGCCACGCCCACCACGAACCCCGTCGTCCCAACGCCCGGCTCGTCATGGAATTCCACCCGGCGGCGTTCACCATCCCAGGTGGAGATCACCTCGATCACGCCTGGCTGCCCTGGCCCCGCCATCACCACCGTCCGGCGCGCTAGCCCCAAGGGGAGGACTGGTCCACCGTTGTAGTCGGTGTGCTCACCGATCAGGTTGACGCGGCCAGGCGCGGAACCGCCGGCCGCGGGTGCGACGCCGAACGTATCGCGGAACAGTTCGAGGGCTTCTCGCGTCATTTGGTTTGACAAGGGTTAGGGCCAATCCTAGTTTCTTGCTGCCCGTTTCACCATCTCCCCCCAAGCTTTCCGGAGACACAACGTATGCGAGGGACTGCGTTGGTGCTCGCCGTCGGACTCCTCCCCGCCGCGCTCGGCGCGCAGGGCTTCGGAGTCTACGAGCTGTCGACCTGTACGATGGCCCGCGGCGGCGCGGTGGCGGCCAACCCCTGCGGGGATGGTTCCGCAATCTTCTTCAATCCGGCGGGGTTGACCGCACTCTCCGGGACTCATGTGAGCGCTGGACTCACCACCATCAGTCCCACCGGCGGCTTCACCGACGACATCTTTCAGCAACATTCCGCCATGTCCAGCCAGACCTTCCTCGTGCCCAACGTATTCGTCACCCGGCGGCTGAACGAGAAGATCGGCGTCGGCATCGGGCTCTACGTTCCCTATGGGCTCGGCACGAAGTGGCCGACCACCTTCGCGGGCCGTTTCGCCGGCTACGATACCGAGGTCAAGACCTACTATATCCAACCTACGGTGGCCTATCAGGTCACGCCGAGGATTTCGCTGGGCTTGGGGATCGCTTACGTGCACTCCTCCGTCGCCCTGCATCAGCGCCTCGACCTGTCCACCTTCGCGGCAGCACCGGGCGTCACCTTGGGCCAGCTCGGCATCCCCGTCGGGACCGACTTCGCCAACGCGGACATGACGGCGACCGGCAGCGGCATCGCCTTCAACGGCGGCATCACCTTCAAAGTGAATGACCAACTGACGCTGGGCGGCCATTTCCTCACCAAGAAGACGATCGGTTTCAGCGGCACCGCCCATTTCCAGCAAATCGCCACCGGGATCATCCTGCCCCCAGGCAATCCGATTACCGGGTCGACGCTGCCGATCGATGGCTTCCTGCAGGTTCAGGGCGTGTTCGGGAACAATGGGCCTTTGCCCCCCAGCACGGCCGCCAGCACGAACGTCGTGCTCCCCGATCAGGGCAGCATCGGGCTGGACTACAAGTTCAGCGACAAGTGGCACGTGTCCGCCGACTACCAGATGGTGGTGTGGGGCTGGTTCCAGCAGCTCCAGGTGACGTTCGCCAATGCGGCGACGCCGCCCCTCGTGGCCAACGAGTACTATCGCGACTCGAACGGCTTCCGCCTCGGCACGGAATACCAGTACTCGCCCCGCCTGTCCCTGCGCGGCGGATACGTCTATAACAGCGCCGCCGCGCCTGACGAGACCGTCACCCCGCGGCTGCCCGAGGGGCCACGCAATTCGTTCATCCTGGGCGTCGGGTACGAATTGGGGA
>DATBCM010000237.1:0-2839 GCA_036270455.1 Gemmatimonadales bacterium
CACCCAGAACGGGTTTCTCAGCCTTCCCGAGGGCAGAGTCCAAGTGGGGTCGACCCTGCCGGACAGCTCGTTCGGGTTCGCCAATCTCGCGTTCGGCGGCAACCCCGGGTTTCCGCAGTCGAGCCTGACGCGGGGCGTGGAAGCTTCGGATGAGTTCTCCTGGCTCCCGGGCGACGCGTCGCACCGCTTGAAGCTCGGCCTCTACCTGAACGGCACCCAGCAGAAGGCCCTGCAGACCCCCAATCAGCTCGGCACCTTTCTCTTTCCATCACTCGGCGCCCTGGCGGCGAACCAGCCGGACCTCTACACCCGAACCCTCGCGCCCCTCCAGCAGGCGGGAACGGCGTGGAATACCGCGATGTACCTCGGGGATACGTGGCGCACCGGGCCGGCACTGCAGATCGCGTACGGGGCCCGGCTGGAGGGCGCGAGCTTCTCGGGCGCACCGGCCTTCAATGCCGCGGTCGACTCCCTCTTCGGCGTCCGCACCGACCAGATCCCGTCCGAGACGCATTTCTCCCCGCGCCTGGGATTCACCTGGATGCCGGGAGCCTCGGACGGATTCCCCGCGACCATCGTCCGGGGCGGCTTCGGTGACTTCCGCTCGCTGACGCCGAACACGCTGTACTCGGCGGCCCTGGCGGCGCCCGGCTTGTCGAACGCCGAAACCCAGCTGGTGTGCATCGGGTCGTCGGTGCCGAGTCCTGATTGGAACACCTACATGAACGATCCAGGGGCGGTGCCGGCGGCCTGCACCGACACGGCGACCGCGGTCGAGATCACGCCGAATCCCAATGTCACGGTCTTCGCGCCCAACTACACCGCTCCCCGCGCCTGGCGCGCGTCCCTCGGTGTCCAACGCCGGGTCCTCGGCGGCACCTACACGGTCTCTCTCGACGGCAACTACGCGCGGGGGGAGAGCCAGTACGGCTTCCGGGACCTGAACCTGCATACCACGCCGCAGTTCACCCTGCCGCAGGAAGGCAACCGGCCCGTCTATGTGCCGGAGGACTCGGTGCAGACGTCGACCGGAACGCTCAGCTCCCTGAACTCACGGCTCCATCCCCAGTTCGGGCAGGTGGTGCAGGTGGGGTCAGATCTCCAGTCGGATTCCAAACAGTTCACGCTGGGCTTCGGTGGCTTCACGGCCCGGGGGGCGACGTTCCAGGTGTCGTACACGTGGACCCGGGCGCTCGATCAGTCCTCGTTCTCCTGCTGTGCGGCGACGCAGGGGTTCGCGGCGCCGACGACGGCCGGGGATCCGAACGTCCGCGAATGGGCGACCAGCGATTTCGAGCGGCGCCACTCGTTCCTGGCCACGCTGACCTATCCGGTCAGCGCGGCGCTCGAGGTGACGGCGATCGGACGGTTGACCTCCGGCATTCCGTACACGCCCCTGGTCGCCTCCGACATCAATGGCGACGGCGCGCGGAACGACCGGGCGTTCGTGTTCGACCCCACGACCGCAGCGGATCCCGCGGTCGCTCAGGCCTTGAAGGCCCTCCTCGCGAGCAACTCCGGCGCGCGGGACTGCCTGGCGTCGCAATTGGGTCGCATCGCCGGGCGGAACTCGTGCACGGGTCCCTGGCAGACGTCCCTCGACTTCCAGGTGAACTACCGGCCCGACTGGCTCGGGCTGGACCGCCGGTTCACGATGTCGCTGTTGACGGTGAATTTCCTGGGCGGACTCGACGAGTGGCTGCATGGCTCGAACAACCTGCACGGCTGGGGCTACGCGTCCGCACCCGATCCCGTGCTGCTCTATGTTCGCAGCTTTAATCAAGGCACGTCGAGCTTCGTGTACTCGGTCAACGGCCACTTCGGCTCGCGGCAGGGCGCCAATGGTGGCGTGACGGTGCCCTTCCAGATCGGGGTCCAGGCGCACTTCACCATCGGTCCTGATCCTGTGCGCCAGCGCATTCGCACGGCGTTCGGGGGCGGGGGCGGGGGCGGGGGCCGGAACGGCGGGGGCGGCTTCGGCGGCTTCGGTGGCAGTGGTGCGGGGGCCGGCGCGCCCGATTTCTCCGCGCGTTTGGCTCAGGTGCTGCCGAACCCCATCCCGGACATCCTCGGCTTCAAGGATTCCCTGCACTTCAGCGCGCAGCAGGACTCCGCCCTGCAGGTGATTTCAGACTCGCTCGACTCGCTGAACAAGGCGGTCGGAGACTCCCTGCAGGCGGCGTTGAAGGCCGCCGGCGACCGCCCCGATCCAGGAATCCTCTTCGCGCGGCTCCGTCCCAAGTTGCAGCTTGGACGCGACAACATTCGCAAGGCGCTCGACAAGGCGAAGGTCGTGCTCGGTCCCGACCTCTGGGGCAAGTTGCCCACCGCCCTCACGACGCCCGGCGCAGGCCGCGGGGGGCGGGCAGGCGGTGGTGGAAGGAGACCGGGAGCAGACTGATTTCGGGCTTGACCCCGTGAGGACGGAGTGGTCACTTCCGAGACGACCACTCCGACCCCTCTCGGGAGACCGCATGTTGAAACCCGCCGCTGTCGTCGCCGTCGTCGCTGCCATTGCGCTCGCCGCCACTCCACTGCACGCGCAGGACCTCGTCGCCCTGTGCAAGCAGATGGCTCATCCGCCAGTAGGGTCCTGGGCTTCCTTCAAGATGGTCGGCGGGACGGATGACGGTGGCACGATGAAGATCTCGGTGGTCGGTGCCGAGTCCGGGGATATCTGGGTCGAGCTGTCGCTGAACGGGTTCGGGGGCGCCAAAGGTCAGAAGATGTCCGCCATGTCGAAGGCGCTCGTCGATGGGTTCGGGCCCGAGATGGCGCATCCGAAGCAGGCGATCCTGAAGCTCGGCAGCGCCCCGGCGATGACGATGCCGGTGAATGG
>DATBCM010000238.1:0-5077 GCA_036270455.1 Gemmatimonadales bacterium
CATCCCCGCGGACGACCGCAAGTTCTTTCTGCGAGGCGCCAAGGGCCGGTTCCTCGGCATGTTCCCGTTCCTCGAACGTCTGGAGGAGAAGCGCTACAAGCAGTACATCCGCGTCTTTCTCCGGCAGTACCAGCTGGCGAAGACCTGCCCGCAGTGTGGGGGCGCGCGGCTCCAGCCCGATGCGCTCGCCGTGAAGGTCGCCGGAAAGACCATCGCCGAAGTGTCCGCGTTGACGGCGAGCGCGCTGACGGACTGGCTCGGGAGTCTCGCCCTCCCCGACTTCCAGCAGGTCATCGCCGAGCACATCCTCGACGAGCTGGGGGCCCGGGTCCGGTTCGTGGTCGACGTCGGGCTCGGGTACCTGACCCTCGACCGGCAGACGCGCACCCTGTCGGGCGGCGAGGCCCAGCGCATTGCGCTGTCCAATGCGCTCGGGGCCCATCTGGTGGACACGTGCTATGTCCTGGACGAGCCCTCGATCGGACTCCACCCCGGAGACACCGATCGCCTGCTGGGCCTGCTCCGGCGCCTGGCCGACGCCGGGAACACCGTCGTGGTGGTGGAGCACGATCCGGCCGCGATGGCGGCCGCCGACTACATGGTGGAGCTGGGACCGGGAAGCGGCGAGAATGGCGGCCACGTGGTCTACCAAGGTCCCGCGGCGCGGGTGCGCGAGGCCGGGACACTCACGGGCCAGTACCTCTCGGGCGAAAAGCGCATCGGAGTTCCCTCGGCCCGGCGGCCCGCGGGACCGCGGTGGCTGACGGTCCGCGGTGCCCGCCTGCACAACCTCGACGGCGTGGACGTCCGCATTCCGCTCGGCACTCTCACGGTCGTAACCGGCGTCTCGGGATCGGGAAAATCCACCCTGGTACACGACGTCATCTACCGGCAGCTGGAGTCCCGCATCAAAGGCGGGCACAGCGCCAAGGAGCATCTCGGCGAGGTGGTCGGCGACGTCCGGGGGTTGACGGGATGGGAAGGCATCTCGGACGTGGTCCTGGTAGACCAAAGCCCGATCGGCCGCACGCCCCGCTCCAACCCCATCACCTACGTCAAGGCGTTCGACGAGCTCCGAGCCCTCTACGCGTCGAGCCCCCTGGCGCACGAGCGGGGATACACACCCAGCACGTTTTCCTTCAATGTGGCGGGCGGGCGTTGCGATGCCTGCGAAGGCGCGGGGCACGTGCAGATCGAGATGGTCTTCCTCGCCGACGTCTTCGTCCCCTGCGAGATCTGTGGTGGCCGCCGGTACAAGCGCGAGATCCTGGACGTCAAAGTGGACGGCCGCTCCATCCACGACACGCTGCAGCTCACGGTGGATCAGGCGCTGGCGATCTTTCACCGGCAGGGAGGTCTGGCCCGGACCCTCTGGCATCTCCAGCAGGTAGGCCTCGGGTACCTGCGGCTCGGCCAGCCGGCGACCACCTTGTCGGGGGGCGAAGCCCAACGGCTCAAGATCGCCCGGGAGCTGTCGTCGGCCGGTGCCCGGTCCCGGGCGGGCCGGAAGCTTTACATTCTGGACGAGCCGACCACCGGGCTGCACCTCGACGACGTCCGCACCCTCTGCCGGGTGCTCGACCGCCTCGTGGACGCCGGGCACACCGTGCTGGTCATCGAGCACCACCTGGATGTCATCAAGCGCGCCGACTGGGTGATCGACCTGGGACCCGGGGCCGGTGCCGAGGGAGGACGTGTGGTCGCAGAGGGGGCGCCGGAGGCCATCGCCAAGGCGGGGGGCTCGGTGACCGGCCGCTACCTGCGGGGGGGATCGTGACGCGCCGCCAGGCGGATCTGCTCCTGGTGTTCACCTGCGCCATCTGGGGACTCTCGTTTCCCACGGTGAAAGTGGCGCTCGCGGAGGCGTCGCCGCTCACCTTTGTGGCGATCCGCTTCTGCCTCGGCGCCCTCATCCTCATTCCCGGCACCCGACTCCTGCCCCTCCCGTCGCGCCGCGAGTTGCTCGCCGGACTCCTGCTCGGCGCCCTGCTCGGCGTCGGGTTCGCGACCCAGGCCGTCGGTCTGGAGTACACGACTGCGTCGCGATCGGCATTCATCGTCGCGCTGTCGTCGGTGCTGGCACCCCTCGTCGCCTTCTTCGTGATGCGGGAGCGGCTTTCGCTGTGGACGCTCGCCGCGCTCGGGTTGGCAACCGCCGGGATCTACTTCCTCACGGATCCGGGAGCGGGCGGATTGAATCGTGGAGACTGGTGGACGATGCTCACCGCCGGCGTGTTCGGTGCGCAGATCGTCGCCGTGCACGAGCTCGGCCTGCGCTTCGATATCCGCCGCCTGGTCCTCATCGAGATCGTCGTCGTGGCTCTCGGGGTCGGGATAGCGGCGCCCCTGCTCGAGCCGGTCCGGTTCGCGGTGACGACGCGCTCCATCCTCGCCCTGCTCTATTGCGGCGTGGCGGCCACTGCGGTCGCGCTCCTGCTGCAGATGCGGGCCCAGAAAGCGTTGTCCTCGGGTCGGGCGGCCCTGCTCTTCTGCACCGAGCCCGTTTTTGCGAGCCTGGCGAGCTGGCTCTGGCTGGGGGAACGGCTCTCCCTGATGCAGTGGGCCGGGGGGGCGATGATTGTCGTGGGGATGCTCGTGGCGGAACCGAAAAACGAGACGTCAGACGACAGACGTCAGACGTCAGCCCTACGGGGATCTACTGACGTCTGAGGTCTGATGTCCGCTTGCCAGGCCGTTGAACTACCACGTCGGCCCAGGCATATTTCTCCCCCATTCCCGAGTAGCTCAGTCGGTAGAGCAGCCGGCTGTTAACCGGCGGGTCGGGGGTTCGAGTCCCTCCTCGGGAGCTAAGACGGTAGTACCGAAGGCCTTTCCCGGCAGCACTGGAAAGGGAGGCCGTGGGAGCCTAGAATCGATCCCATGCCGCGCAAGCCTAAGGCGCGCCCGAAGACGCCACCGGAAGGGGACCTCCGGGCGGCCGTCTCCCTTCTCACCGCGACGCTCGAATCCACCGCCGACGGAATCCTGGTCGTCAACCGCTCCGGAGCGGTGACCACATTCAACCACCGCTTCATCGAGATGTGGCGCATCCCGCCCGCGGTGGCCAAGTCCAAGAACGACGATCAGCTCATCGGCTTCGTGCTCGATCAGCTCCAGGACCCGAATGTGTTCCTGGCCAAGGTGATGGAGCTCTACGCCCGCCCCGAAGCGGAAAGCCACGACTCGATCCTGTTCAAGGATGGCCGGGTCTTCGAGCGGTTTTCGGTGCCCCAGCGAATCGGGAACGAGGTGGTCGGCCGGGTCTGGAGCTTCCGGGATGTGTCGGAAGTCCGCCGGACCAGCGAGGAGCTCCGCCGGAACGAAGAGCGCTTTCGGGCACTGGTCGAGAACAGCTCCGACGTCATCCTGCTCCTGCGCCCGGACGGGACCATCCACTACTCCACGGCCGCGGCCTTCCCCATTCTCGGGTACGAAGCCGGCGAAAACATCGGCAAGTCGATCTTCGACCTGATCCACCCCGACGATCAGCCCCGGGCCCGCGTGCTCTTCGCGGATCTGGTGCGGCGGCCCGGACACAAAGTGCGGCTGGAGTGTCGGGCGCTCCGGAAGGAGGGGGATTGGGGCCATCTCGAAGCGGTGGGCGTCAACCGGCTCGACGACCCGTCGGTCGAGGCCATCATCGTCACGACGCGCGACATCTCCGATCGCAAGCGTGCGGAGCGGGTCCAACAAGCGACCTACCGCATCGCGGATGCCGCGTCCGTCGAACGCTCCCTGGAAGACCTGCTCCGGGCGATTCACAACATCGTCGGCGAGCTGATGCCCGCGGACAACTTCTACGTCGCCCTCCTCGAGCCCGACGGCGAGCGCGTCACGTTCCCCTATTTCGTGGACCGGTTCGACGCGCAGTTCGAGCCCCTGCCCCTGGGCCGGAACCTGACGTCGTACGTCATCCGCTCCGGCCTGCCGCTGCTCGCCACCCCCGACGTATTCGAGGAAATGGTGCACCGGGGCGATGTGGACGAGGTCGGCGCGCCGTCCATCGACTGGCTGGGCGTCCCCCTCACGCTCGAGAACCGCACCATCGGGGTCGTGACGGTGCAGACCTATTCGGAAGTGGTGCGGCTCACCGATGCCGACAAGGAGATTCTCGTCTTCGTGTCGGCGCAGATCGCCCGCGCCATCGAGCGCCGGCGCGCGCAGGATGCGCTCCGGCAGGGGGAAGAGCGGTATCGCGCGTTCGTCACCCAGTCCACGGAGGCCATCTGGCGCGTGGAGCTCGACCATCCAATCCCCGTGGACCTCCCGGAGGAGGAGCAGGTCAACCGGCTGTACCGGGACGCGTATCTCGCCGAGTGCAACGAGACGATGGTGCACATGTACGGGTTCGAGACCGTAGACCTGGCCATCGGGGCCCGGCTGGGCGACTTCATCATCCAGGAACACGCCTGGAACCGGGAGACGTGGGGGACCTTCGTGCGCACGGGCTACCGGCTCTCGGACATCGAGTCCTTCGAGCGGGACCGCTCCGGGGCCCACAAGATCTTTCTCAATAACCGGGTCGGCATCGTGGATGGGGGCTGTCTGCGGCGGATCTGGGGCACTCAGCGAGATGTGACCGCCCAACACCACCTCGAAGACCAGTTAAGGCAGGCGCAAAAGATGGAAGCGGTGGGCCGGCTGGCCGGCGGCATCGCCCACGACTTCAACAACATCCTCACCGCCATCCTCGGCACCTGTTCCCTGATGCAGCGGGAACTGGCTGAGGGATCCAGGACCCGCGAGGACGTCGACGAGATCCAGCGAGCGGCGACGCGGGCCGCCGGGTTGACCCGCCAGTTGCTGGCCTACTCCCGGCGGCAGGTGCTCCAGCCCGAGGTCCTCGACCTCAACGTCGTCGTGAGTGAGATGGACAAGATGCTGCGGCGGCTCATCGGGGAGGACGTGGAGCTCGTGACGATCCTGGGGGAGGACTTGGGACGCGTGATGGCCGACCCCGGCCAGATCGAGCAAGTGGTGCTGAACCTCGCGGTCAACGCCCGGGACGCCATGCCCCAGGGCGGCCGGCTGACCATCCGCACCGCCAATTCGAGGGACACGCCCGTTCCGGGAGGGG
>DATBCM010000239.1:0-6255 GCA_036270455.1 Gemmatimonadales bacterium
CGGGCCGGCGGCCCGGGGTCAGCCGAACTGAACGGGGCTCGTGACGTGGGTCACGAAGCCCCGGGCTAGGCAGCTACGCGGTCGCCGCAACGCCCGCAAAACCGGGCGTCGGGCTCGAGGAGCGTCCCGCACCGGCCGCACACGCGATCCCCATCCTCGAGACCCAGGCGACGGCCGCACTCCGAGCAATAGACGGCGCCCACCTCGGACCGGACTCCGTGCACCGGGCAGGCCATCGCCGGGATCGGGGCCCGTTTCGAAGTGAGGGGAATGACGGGGCTGGAGGACGGAGGGGGAGCCGGGGCGCGCGGTGCGGAAGGCTGATCCCCCGCCCGCAGAGCAGTGACCGCATCGCGGGTATAGCGGGCCTTGAGGGATTCATAGTCGTCCGCGGAGAGCTTCCCGGTCGCCCGGTCGAACTCGATCTCCGCGAGGGCCCGCAGGGCGACCGCGCGAGGACTCAGATCGTCGTCGGGGTCGACTCCCGTATCGACCGGCACCTCGGGCGCCCGGGGACGCAGGACCGGATCGAGCACCACCCACACCGCGAGGGCAGCGAGGATCACGCCCGCGAGCAGGCCCCACACGGCGGTCAGGACTCGAAGCGCGACAGCTCGCGCTGTACCAGAGCCAAGTCTTCCGCTGAGGGAGCCGGCTCCCGGCGCGGGGAGGCCGTCGCCGCCGTCGCGGCGGCTACCACCTGGGCGCGACGACTCCAGCGGCGCAGGAGCCACACGAGTCCGGTGCCCGCGAGCGTCACCCCAACCCAGGGCCCGAAGTAGCCGAAGAGCGCGAACCCGCGCTTGGGCGGCGACATCAGGATCGACTCCCCATGCTCTTTCACGAACTCAGCGATGATCTCGTCGGCGGTCATGCCCCCGGAAGCGAGCGAGAGGATCTGGCGGTGATAGCCGGGCGAGAACGTGCAGCTGAAGTCGGTGGTCCGGCAGGTGTAGATGTCGAGCCCGCACCCGCAGGTGCACGAGAGCCGCTTTTCGATGGCCTGGATCGCCGCGTCGTTGTCTTTGGCGGTGACGGGATCGAGCGGACGGCCCGCGCGCGCCGGATCCGCGAGCGAGCCGGCCGGCCCGGAGCCTGGAAGCGGCTCCTGCCCCGCGATGGGATGGGTCGGCGGCGCCTGGGTCCCCTGCACCAGGAAGAGCCCGCCGGCCAGGGCACCGCAGAAATCACGGCGGGACACCACGAGCGTCTTCGTCACTCCGTCGCTCCGATCTTCGCGGCGTACCCCGCCGCGACGCGGGTTCCGCCCACCGTGCCACTCGGCCACATGACGATGACGCCGCCGAAGACCACGATCATGCCGCCGTACCATACCCACCAGACGAGCGGATTGATGGTGAAGCGGTACACCGCGGTCTCGGTGCCTCCCACGACGCCCCCGAGGACGACGTAGAGGTCCTCACGGAGATCGCTCCTGATCGCCGGGGCCGTGGACGGCTCGAAGGTCGGGTTGCCGAGGCCGTCCACGTGCTGGCGCTTTTCGGGCACCATGGTGCCGATGGTCCTGCCGTTCCGGGAAACTACCACCGTGCCCGCCGTCACCTGGCGGTTGAGGGCGTCGTACTGGGAGACGCCCAGGTGCTTGAACGTGTAGGTCCAGCCGTACGGACTGGCGAGGGAGACCGACTGGCCGGGCTTGAGGGACGCCTCGGTCTCGACCTTGAACGCCATGCCGGCGAACGCGACGAAGAGCATCACGATCCCGGTGTGCACGATGTAGCCGCCGTACCGGCGCCGGTTCCGCGCAATCAGATGGAAGAACGCCACCGGATACATCTCGCCGTATTGGCGATGGCGCGCGCGGGCGCCCCGCGCGAACTCCTGCGCCACGGTTCCCATCACGAACATCGCGACGGCAATCGTGATGATCGGCCAGACCTGCCGCATCCCGAGCAGGAGAATGACCAGGGCGGCGACGACGCCGGTCGTGACCGGCGCTGCGAACTGCCGCTTGAGATTGGGAAGCGAGGCCCGGCGCCAGGCGATGAGCGGCCCGATCCCCGTGAGCGTCAGCAACGCGATCCCGAGGGGCACGTTCACGAAATTGAACGTCGGTGCCTTGGGCGAGATCTTGTCGCCGACCAATTCCGACAGAATCGGAAACAGCGTGAGCACCAGCACCGTCACCGCGATGCCCACCAGAAACAAATTGTTGAACAAGAACGCGGACTCGCGGCTCACCAGCGACTCAAGCGTCGCCTCGGCCTTCAACAGCGGGAGGCGGGTGAGGTAGAGGTATCCCAAAAGGCCGATCGCCGCGAACAGAAACCAGGAGAAATAGGCGCCGACGGGAGACTGCGTGAAGGAGTGGACCGATTGGATCACCCCGGACCGCGTCAGGAACGTGCCGAAGATGGACAGCACCCAGGCGGCGAGGATCAGTCCCAGGTTCCACTTCTTCAGCATCCCGCGCTTCTCCTGGATCATGACCGAGTGCAGGAACGCGGTCATCACGAGCCAGGGCAAGAACGACGCATTCTCGACGGGGTCCCACGCCCAGTACCCGCCCCACCCCAGCTCCACGTAGGCCCACCACATGCCGAGGCAGATCCCGATGGACAGGAAGAGCCAGGACAGGATGGTCCACTTCCGGATCGCCACCAGCCAATCGACGTCGAGGCGCCGGGACATGAGCGCGGCCACGGCGAAGGCGAAGGGGATGGTGATGGAGATGTAGCCGAGGTACAGCATGGGGGGATGGAAGACCATGCCGGGATTCTGGAGCTGCGGGTTCATCCCCCGGCCGTCGGCGGGTGTATACGGCAGCCGGTCGAATGGATTGGCCGCGAAGAGCATGGTGACCACGAAGAACAGCGCGACGACGCACACCACGGCGCTGACGTAGGGCAAGTACACGCGGTGGCGGGGGGCCGTGAACACCATCGCGAAGGACCCGAAGGCCGTCAGCACCGCCGCCCAGAAGAGCATGCTCCCCTGCTGGCCCGAGTAGAGCGCCGACCACGTGTAGAACGTGGGAAGGTTGCTCGAGATGTGGGCCGCGACGTACTCGACGTTGAAATCGTGCGCGAACAGCAACCACTCGAGGGCGAACACCGCGACGAGCAGCGTGGCACACAGGGCGAAGACGGCGTTACGGGAGCTTTGCTGGAGATCGGTCCGGCCGGTGGCACCACCGGTGAAGCCGGTCAGCGCACCCCAGACACCGAGCAGCAGGGCGATCCAGAGGGCCAGGTCGCCGAGGAGCGACATCGTTCAGGCCTTGGGAACGGCTTCGTACCGCGACCCGCACTTGGCGAGTACGTCGGTGGCGTGGATGACGCCATCCTTCTGCAGCCGGCCCTCGACCACCACCTCGACCGAATCGGTGAAGGTGTCGGGGGGCAGGCCATGGAAGACCACGGGGTAGGCGGCGCCGCCGTCGGCGACGCTGAATTTGAGGGTCGACGTGGCGACGTCCCGGACCACGGACCCCGGCACCACGTGGGCCCCGACCTTCATCCCGACGTCGTAGAACCCCGGATCCGTCGCGACCTTCCGGGACAACTCGGTGGGGGTGAAGAAATACTGGCCGGATTGCTTGATGCCGGTTGCCATCAGCCATCCCGCCGATACCACCACGATGGCGACGCCGATGGCGAACTTGGTGCCCGTCTTCATGGGGCGAATGTTACCGAGCCGTCCGGGCCCACGCCAGCGCGGTCTCCACGGCGCGGCGCCAATCCGGCACGCGCGCGCGTACGGCAGGGCCTCCCGCGCCCGGCGCAAAGCGCGTGAACGTGCGCCGCGCGAGAAAGTCCTCGGGTTGCCGCCACACGCCCCCCGCGACACCAGCGAGTCCCGCGGCGCCGAGTGCCGTCGTTTCCACGAGATCGGGGCGCGCGACCGGAACATTCAGGAGGTCTGCCTGGAACTGCATCAACCAGTTATTGGCGGATGCACCGCCGTCCACCTGCAAGGCGCTGAGCGAGAGATGAGCCTCGGCCGTCATGGCGTCCAGCACTTCCTGGGTCGAGAACGCCATCGCCTCGAGCGTGGCGCGCACCAAGTGGGCCCGCGTGGTTCCGCGCGTGAGCCCCACGATGGTTCCGCGCGCCGCCGGCTCCCAGTGCGGCGCGCCGAGCCCGACGAACGCCGGGACGAACGCCACGCCGCCCGAGTCCGGGACGCTCTTCGCCAGCGCCTCAGTCTCCTCCGCGTGCGCGATGATCCCGAGACCATCCCGGAGCCACTGCACCGCGGCGCCCGCGATGAAGACACTGCCCTCGAGTGCGTACGCGGGCCGGCCGCGGGCGTCGCACGCCACCGTCGTCAGGAGTCCGGAGTCCGATCGCGCCGCCGTGGCGCCGGTGTTCAGCAGGAGAAACGCGCCAGTCCCGTAGGTGTTCTTCCCCTGCCCCGCCGCCCAACACCCCTGGCCATACAGCGCCGCCTGCTGATCCCCCGCTATTCCCAGTATCGGAATTTCGAACCCGAAGTGGTCACTGATGGCGATCCCGAAGTCCCCGCTCGACGGCCGCACCTCCGCCAGGGCCTGCCGGGGCACGCCGAAGATCTCGAGGAGCCGATCGTCCCAGCCCAGGTCGGTGATGTTATAGAGGAGAGTGCGGCAAGCGTTTGTGGGGTCGGTGGCGAATGTCTTCCCGCCGGTGAGTCGATACAGGATCCAGGAATCGACCGTCCCGATCACGGCCGTTCCATCCGACACCTGACCCCTGACACCCGGCACCTGTTTCAGCAGCCATTCGATCTTGGTGCCTGAGAAATAGGGATCCAGCACCAGTCCCGTCCGCTGACGAATCGTATTCCCGTCCGGAGTCCCCTCCAGGGCAGCGCACCGATCGGCCGTCCGCCGGTCCTGCCAGACGATGGCCCGGTGCAGGGGTCTCCCGGTCTTCCGGTCCCACGCACACACCGTCTCACGCTGATTGGTGATCCCGATGCAGTCGGGTCTGGTCTTCGCCTGGGCCAGGGCCTCACGGCCGGCATCGAGGGACGCCCGCCAGAGATCCTCGGGGTCATGCTCCACCCAGCCGGGCTGGGGAAAGTGCTGCGGAATCTCACGATAGCCCCGGCCCAGGACGCGTCCATCCTCGGCGATCACCAGGGCCCGGGACCCCGTCGTGCCTTCATCGATGGCCAAGACCGATTTCATGGCGCGAACGTACGGGTCTTGGCTGATACCGGCAACGGCGGTAGCATAACGGGCTATGACCTACCAAACTCTGCTGTTCGACGTGAAGGACGGCGTCGCCGTCGTCACCATCAATCGTCCCGACAAGCTCAATGCGCTGAACGACCAGGTGATGGCGGAGCTGGCCGACGCCGCCGAGCGCATCGCGACCGACGCCGCCATCAAGGGCGCCATCCTGACGGGGGCCGGGCCCAAGGCGTTCGTGGCCGGCGCCGACATCAGCGACCTGGCCAAACAGGGTCCCTTCGACGGGAAGGCGCGGGCCATGCGCGGGCAGGCGGTCCTGCGGCGCTTCGAAACGTGCGGCAAGCCCGTCATCGCCGCCGTGAATGGGTTCGCCCTGGGAGGCGGGTGCGAGCTGGCCATGGCCTGCCACATCCGCATCGCCAGTGAGAACGCCAAGTTCGGTCAGCCGGAAGTGAAGCTCGGCATCGCCCCCGGGTACGGCGGCACGCAGCGCCTGCCCCGTCTGGTGGGCAAAGGTGTGGCCCTGCAGCTCATCCTGACCGCCGAGATGATCGACGCCCCAGAGGCGTACCGGATCGGCCTCGTGAACAAGGTGGTGCCGGCCAACGAACTGCTGGCGGAATCGGAGAAGATGCTCCGGGGTATCCTTTCCATGGGCCCCCTGGCGGTCCGCCTCTCGATGGAGGCGATCGATTTCGGGCTGGAAATGTCGCTGGACGAGGGACTCCTGCTCGAAGCGAATCACTTCGGGTTGCTGGCGGCTACCCAGGATACCAAGGAAGGACTATCCGCATTTCTCGAGAAGCGGCCAGCCAAATTCACCGGCAAGTAGCCCTTGCCGCGCTGGTTGCCGCCGGTGCCCTCGGCTGCGGCGAGGACCGCCCCCGTCCCGGGCCTCCGGTCCTGTCGATCCATTTCCAGCACGACACGGTCAATACGCCCGACACCCTGCGCGGAACCATCAAAGCAGTCGACAACGAGGGGATCGATTCCCTCTGGATGCAGGTCGGTGTGCAACCGCAGGTCGGTGTGAATGGCGGCTTCCAGTTCACCTTTGAGGCGCCGTTTCTCTTTTTCATCGATTCCGGGCTCTCCCCCGGCGTGAAGATTTCGGT
>DATBCM010000240.1:0-3283 GCA_036270455.1 Gemmatimonadales bacterium
CTCCCGGCTCTCGGCGCACGTCTCACGCCGTCAACTGACTCCTCTTGTAAACCGCCGTTTTCGCAATCATGTCGTGGAACGCCTGCCGGGACCCGGCGAGGACGAAAAAGCAGCCGATGAAGATGGCGAGCCCGCCCAGGCTCCCGAGCGTACTCAGGAGATGGACGCCGGTGAGCACCGCGAGAATGGACAGAATGGAGTGACAGTTCTTCAGGGCATACCGGCCGAGGAGCTGCCCCATGCTGGCGCGGGTGCCGTCTTGATTCCCGACCTGGATCCCCAGCAGCAGCTTGCCCAGCGTCCACCCCGTGAATCCTTCCACGAGGTTGTAGATCACGCCGACGACGGCGATGGCGATGGCCGCGCCGATGAGCGCCCCGAAAAACCCACCCATGGCCATCCCCTTCATGGGATCGGCGTCACCGCTCGACATGGCGGCGCCGGCGCCCGCTCCAAGCATCCCACCGATGCTGCTGCCGCCGAGAAAGCCCACGACACAGACGAGGACCACGTCAATCAGGAACGCACCCAGCCGCATGCCGAAGCCGATCCGGTTCTCCACGAGGACTCCCCGAGTTGGAGGACGGACCCAATTTAGGATGAAACGGCGAAACGGGTGAGACTTACCGCGTGAGCATGGCGCCGGGCGCGGGCGCACCGTACCGGGCGTCCACGTACTCCTCGAGGATCTTCAGGAAGTCCGCCACGATGGTGTCACCCTTCAGGGTGACTTTCAGGGCGCCGTCGACGTAGACGGGCGCTTTGGGCTCTTCGAAGGTGCCCGGGAGCGAGATCCCGAGGTGCGCGTGCTTCGATTCGCCGGGGCCGTTCACGACGCACCCCATCACCGCCACCCGCAGCTCCTCGGAGCCGGGGTACCGGGCCACCCACCGGGGGCGCTGGTCCTTGAGGTAGGTCTGGATCTGCTCCGCCATTTCCTGGAAGAACGTCGACGTGGTCCGCCCGCACCCGGGGCAGGCGGTTACTTGGGGCGTGAAGGCCCGCAGCCCCAGGGACTGCAGCACCTGCTGGGCGACCTGGACCTCCTCGGTGCGATCGCCCCCCGGGCGGGGAGTGAGGGACACGCGGATGGTGTCACCGATGCCCTCGGAGAGGAGGATGGAGAGGCCCGCGGTGCTCGCGATGACGCCCTTGGTCCCCATCCCCGCCTCGGTGAGCCCCAGGTGGAGGGGATAGTCGCACCGTTGCGCGAGCCGCCGGTACACGGCCACGAGGTCCCCCACTCCGGATACCTTCGCCGACACGATGATCCGGTCATGCGGTAACCCGCACGCCTCGGCGAGCTGCGCCGACCGGATGGCGCTCTCGACCATGGCCGCCATGGTCACGTCCTTCGCGTCCTCGGGCTCGGGCGTTTTGGCGTTGGCGTCCATCATCTCGGTCAGGAGCTGCTGATCGAGACTCCCCCAGTTCACCCCGATCCGGACCGGCTTCCCGTTGGCGATGGCGACTTCGATGATGTCCCGGAAATGGTCATCGCGGCGCTTGGCGCCGACGTTGCCGGGGTTGATGCGGTACTTGGCGAGCGCCGCCGCGCACTTCGGATACTTGGTGAGGAGGAGATGGCCGTTGTAGTGGAAGTCCCCGATCACGGGGACGTCCACCTGGGCCACGATGTCGGGCACCGCCTGGGCCGCGGCGTCGTTGTTGACCGTCACCCGGACCAGCTCACTGCCCGCCTGCTGCAGCGCCCGGACCTGCGCCACCGTCCCTGGCACGTCGGCGGTGTCGGTGTTGGTCATCGACTGGACGACGATCGGGTGGGCGGAACCGACCTGCACGCCGCCCACCACTGTAGTCACCGTCTTCCGGCGCACGGGTTCGCTCATCCCGGAAATCTAAGGAGTCTTGGGCGCCTTCACGACGGGCCTGGGCGCGGACGTCCCCGTCGTGACCCGCAGCGGCAGCTTCGCGGACCTCGGCTTGGGTGCCACGGGACGCGGCGTCATGGGCGCCAGGCGCTTGGGCGCGCCGGTGGCGGCCTTGAAGGCGGGCGCCGCGCCGCGGAACGGCGGAGCTCCCAGCAGGGCGCCGACCGGCTTGCCGTAGAACTGCAGGGCGGTCAGGGCGCTGAAGTGCGGCGCGTACACCGTGCCGGTCCGGGGATCGGGCTGCGCGTCCTGCGGATTGTCCCCCCCGGCGCCCACCAGCATCGTATGGAAATTCTCGTTGGCCCCGTCGATTTCGATCACGCTCTGGTTGCCGGAGCTGGCATAGTAGATCCGGTTGTGCAATGGATCGACGCCGATCCCCGTCGGCGTATTGGCCGGGAGCTGGTTGACTACCGTGCCAGTGGTGGGATCGATCACCGCGATCCCGCCCCCGCCGAAGTTGCTGACGTACACCGTATCGGTGAGCGGATTCACCGCCACGTCACTCAGCGTAAATCCGGGCTGGACCATGATGGTCCCGACTTCCGTCCTCGTCACCGGGTCCACGACCTTCACATAGCCCGAGTCCATCGCGATGTACAGCCGGTGGTCGTTCGGATTGAACGCGAGGCCCTGGGGGAACCGGAGCGAATCGGTGTTCAGGGGCACGATGTCCGCCGTCACCACGCTGTCGCCGGCCACGTCGATCGGCAGGATCGCGACTTCCGTGGTGCAGAGTCCGGGGAAGCCCGGGCAGTAGCGCGCGGCGACGTACACGCGGCCGAGCGGGTCCGCGGCGGTAATGCCGAACGGGTTCGTCGTGAGCGGAAGCGGGATGGTCGTGCTCACGAGGTTCGTGGCCGGGTCGATGACCGACACGGCACCACCCGAGCTGTTCGACACATAGACCTTGTCGGCCCCGCCGGCGTGGCTCACCGCCAGCCAGCTCGGGTTGATGGCACCCGAGATCCCAGCCACGATACCATTGACGGCGTTGTCGTTGACGTAGACCGTGTTGTTGCCACCGCTGGTATAGAAGGTCTTGTTCGTGACCGTATCGACGACCGCGCGGGACGCGCTGCCGATGCTGATCCCGGACCCCACCACGTCGTAGTGCAGCGGATTGTGCAGGGTCCCCTGCCCGAAGATCGTGTCACCGGCGGTGCGGACAATGAAGGGGCGCGCGACCGAGACCCAGTCGAACGTCGGGAAGTTGTAGACCCCCGAGTCGAAGCGGATCTGGAGCGAATCCACCGCGGAGTCGAGCTTCACGAGTCCGGCCCGGAAGATCGAGTCGACCTCCCACTGGAACGCAGGTTGGGCGGCCAAGATGGTCCCGCCCGAGTCGGCGGCGGCGGCGTGGAACGTCACGGTATCGCCCATCCCGGTGG
>DATBCM010000241.1:0-5255 GCA_036270455.1 Gemmatimonadales bacterium
AGGTGGGGATAACCGAGGTCGGAAACATCTATCAGGAGTTCGAGCGCGGCACCTACGCGATGTGGATCAGCGGGCCCTGGAGCATCGGCGAGTTCCGGCGCCGTGCGCCTCCGGACTTCCAGGACAAATGGGCGACCGCGCCGATGCCCGGACCCACGGGCGAAGCCTCGGGCGTGTCCCTGGCCGGTGGCTCGAGTCTGGTGATCTACCGGGCGTCGAAACACCCAAGGGAAGCCTGGGAGCTGATCGAATTTCTGTCGCGCCCCGCCCAGCAGCTCCGGTTCTATCACCTCACCGGGGATCTGCCCGCACGCGTCGACGCCTGGCGCGATACATCTCTCGCGAACGACCCCGCGGCCCATGCGTTCGAAACACAGCTCCAGCGGGTGGTGCCCACGCCCCAGGTGCCGGAGTGGGAGCTCA
The DNA here is from genome assembly GCA_036270455.1 of Gemmatimonadales bacterium. GTDB lineage: Bacteria > Gemmatimonadota > Gemmatimonadetes > Gemmatimonadales > GWC2-71-9 > 40CM-2-70-7. The sequence goes on from DATBCM010000241.1 coordinate 424, forward strand.
TCGCGACCAGGGTTTTCGACTACGGCGAGCAGGCCATTCGCGGCGGCGTCCCCGCCGACACGGTGCTCGCACGACTCGACCATGAAGTGAACGACATCCTGGAGCGGCGGCGCTGGCTCCTGGACCGCGCGCGGACGACCAAGACGACCAAGACGGCCAAGACGGCCGGGAGCGCGGACCGGTGAGTCGCGCGCCGGGCGAGCGGGCGCAAGGAAGGGCCGCGTGGGTCTTCCTGGCCCCCGCGCTCATCCTCATCACCACGTTCTTCTTCCTGCCCGTCGTCACCGGACTCGCCCTCTCGTTCACCGACTACGACCTCTACGCCATCGGCCACCCGGAGAACATTCGCGTGGTGGGAGCCGCGAACTACCGCGCGCTGGCCCAGGCACCGATGTTCTGGTCGGCGCTCAAGAACACGCTCTATTTCGCGTTCGTCGGCGCGCCGCTGTCGGTCCTCGCCGCGCTCGCCGCCGCCCTCCTCGTCAACTCGCGACTGACCCGGTGGAAAGGGTTCTTCCGCACCGCCTACTTCGCGCCGTTCGTCACCACCCTGGTCGCGGTCGCGATCGTCTGGAAGTACCTGTACCACCCGCGCTTCGGACTCCTCGACGCCGCACTCAGCACCGCGGGGGTCAGTCCCATCGATTGGCTGGGGAATCCGGCGTGGGCCATGCCCGCCATCATCGTGGTCGCTGTGTGGCGGAGCTTCGGCTACAACATGCTGATCTTCATCGCCGGCCTGCAGCGCATTCCCACCGAGCTGCGCGAGGCCGCCGAGCTGGACGGTGCGGGACAATGGTCGCGGCTTCGGCACGTGACCCTCCCCCAGCTGGCGCCCACGTTCGTCTTCGTCGGCGTGATCACGGCCATCGGGTTCTTCCAGCTCTTCGCGGAGCCGTATGTGATGACGGGGGGCGGACCACTCAACAGCACGCTGTCGATGGTCCTCTACATGTACCAGGAAGGCTTCCGCTGGTGGCGCCTCGGCTCAGCGGCTTCGATCGCGTTCGTGCTGTTCGCCCTGGTGCTCGCGGTGACGGTCCTCCAGCTCCTCTGGCGCCGGGAGGAGACTTGAAGCGGCGGGGGGCCAGCATCGCACTGCATGTGGCCCTGGGACTGGCGGCCCTCGGAACGCTCTTTCCGCTCCTCTGGATGGTCTCGGGATCGCTCATGGCGACTGGTGAGGCGAACAGCTTCCCGCCCCGCCTCCTCCCGGCCCACCCGACGTTCTCGCATTACGGCGCGCTGTTCACGCGCCTCCAGGTCGGGAAGTACTTCCTGAACAGCGTGATTGTGGCGGGCGGCGCGACGGCCATCAGCCTCCTCTTCAACTCCATGGCGGGATACGCGCTCGCCAAGCTCCACTTCAAGGGCAGGACGCAGCTCTTTCGCGTGCTCGTGGCCGGACTCGTCATCCCCGCGCAGGTGGCCATGCTGCCCCTCTTCCTGGTGCTGCAGGCGATGGGCCTCGTGAACACCTATGTCGGCGCCATGATCCCCGCCATGGCCACGATCTTCGGGATCTTCCTCATCCGGCAGTACGCCATGGGCATCCCCGATGACCTGCTCTCGGCGGCGCGCATGGATGGCGCGAGCGAGTTCCGGATCTACTGGTCCATCGTCATGCCCGTCATCAAGCCGATCCTCGCCACGATGGCGCTGTTCACCTTCCTCTCCACCTGGAACGACTTCCTCTGGCCGCTCGTGGCCCTGACCGACGATGCGAAGTACACGCTCCCCGTCGCGCTCGCGGGGCTCGCGGGCGAGCACGTTCAGGATACGGAGCTCATGCTGGCGGGCTCGGTGGTGACGGTGGTGCCGGTGCTGATCGCGTTCGTGGCCCTGCAGCGCTTCTACGTCGAAGGCATCACAGCGGGGAGTGTGAAGCAGTGACCTCAGTCCGCGAGTACGCCGCCCCGCGACGTGATCACGTCCCGGTAAGCCCTCGCGCTCGCCTTGAGGGTGCGCTTCTGTGTCGTGAAATCGACGTGCACGATGCCGAAGCGCTTGGCGTAGCCCAGGCTCCACTCGAAGTTGTCGAGCAGCGACCAGGCGAAGTATCCCCGCAGGTCGACGCCCTGCCGGCGGGCGTCGAGCGCGGCGCGGAGATGCTCCCGATAGTAGGAGACGCGGGAGTGATCCTCGATCTGGGGATCGGGGAATGCGGCACCATTCTCGGTGACGTAGAGCGGGAGCCCACCCGCGCGCTCCTTCACCCACAGCAGCGTCTCGGTGAGGCCAGCCGGATATACCTCCCACCCCGTCTCGGTGTAGGCCGCGCCGGGCACCCGCACGGGAGCCGTCCGCACCGGAGCTGCCGACGGATCGTTGCGGGTAAGCCCTCGGGTGTAGTAGTTGATGCCCAGGAAATCGATGGGCTGTGCGATCTTCGGGATGTCCTGCTGGACGCGCTCGTCCCACCCCGGGCCGTAGATGTCCGCCAACTCCGCGGGGTACGGGTGCCCCAACACGGGCTCCAGATACTGCCGGTTCATGTACGCGTCCGCGCGCCGTACCGCCGCGAGGTCTCCCGGGTCCTGACTCGCCGCGTGCTTGGGCTCGATGTTGACCACGATCCCGATCTTCCCGCGCCCTTCGGCCCGGTAGGCCTGCACCCCGGCGCCATGGGACAGGAGGAGATGATGGGCAACGCGCGGCGCCTCGAAAATATTGCGGTGCCCAGGCGCGAGCGCGCCGTGCAGGTATCCCCCGTCCACCACGACCCAGGGCTCGTTCAGCGTGGCCCACATCTTCACGCGGTCGCCGAGCGCCTTGAAGGCGACACGCGCGTAGTCGGCGAACCAACCGGGGCTGTCGGGGCTGAGCCAGCCACCGCGGTCATCGAGGGCGGCGGGAAGGTCCCAGTGATAGAGCGTGACGTTGGGCTGGATGTTCTTCGCGAGGAGCGCGTCCACCAGGCGGCTGTAGAAGTCGAGCCCCGCCTGATTCACCCGGCCCCGCCCGTCGGGAAGAATGCGGCTCCAGGAGAGCGAGAAGCGGTACGCGTTGAGCCCGAGCTCGGCCATCAGCGCGACGTCTTCGGACCACCGGCGGTAATGATCGCAGGCCACGTCACCCGTTTCCCCGCCCGCGGTCAAACCCGGCGAATGGGAGAAGCGATGCCAGATGGACGGACCGGCGCCGTCGGCGAGCGGCGACCCTTCCACCTGGTAGGCGGACGTTGCGGCACCCCAGAGGAAATCCTCGGGGAAACGGGGGGGGGCGGGGGCGGGATCACTCATCGGAGACGGCGGGCATGGCGAGCGTAACCCTGGTCGGCGTACAGAGAATATACCCAGGCCCGCCTCCGCGCGTCGCGGTGGACAACCTGGACCTCGCCATCGCGGACGGTGAATTCGTCGTCCTGGTGGGACCGTCGGGGTGCGGGAAGAGCACCACGCTCCGGATGATCGCGGGGCTCGAGCCGGTGAACGCGGGCCACCTCTCCATCGGCGACCGCCTCATGAATGAAGTGGCGCCCAAGGACCGGGACGTGGCGATGGTCTTCCAGAACTATGCGCTCTACCCCCACATGACGGCGTACCGGAACATGGCGTTCAACCTCCAGCTGAAGGGAATGTCGCGCGAGGACATCAACAGCCTGGTGAAGGACGCCGCGGCGACGCTCCGCATCGAGCACCTGCTCGACCGGCGGCCCCGCCAGCTCTCCGGTGGCGAGCAGCAGCGCGTGGCCCTGGGTCGTGCGCTCGTTCGCAACCCAGCCGTGTTCCTCTTCGACGAACCATTGTCCAACCTCGACGCGAAGCTCCGGGTCGAGATGCGCCGCGAGATTGCCCGGCTCCACCGCCACCTCGGCACCACGATGGTCTACGTCACCCATGACCAGGCCGAGGCGATGACGTTGGGGAACCGGATCGTGGTGATGCATGGGGGGCGCGTCCAGCAGGTCGGCAAGCCGCTCGAGGTCTATCGCCAGCCGAAGAACACGTTCGTCGCGGGATTCATCGGCAGCCCGCCGATGAACCTCATCGACGGCCGCCTGACGCCGGACGGCGCCCGCTTCGTCTCCGATGGTGGTGTGTTCAGCCTGCTGCCGCCGGCGGAGTGGCACGCGCGCCTGGTGAAAGCGGGAGGCCGCGCGGTGGTCCTGGGGGTGCGGCCCGAGCACGTGACCTTGTCAGGCTCAGGCCCGGCGATTCAGGCTCGCGTGGATCTCGTCGAACCGCTCGGCCAGGAAGTCCTGGTCTATACCACCGCCAGCGCCAACGCTGCCTCCTGCGAAATCACGGCACGGCTCCAGGGCGGGACCTTGCCGGTCACCGGAGAGACTGCGTCTCTCCACCTGGACCCTGGTGCCTTGGTGTTTTTCGACTCCGAAACCAGGGAGAGAATCGGGTAAAGGCGCCGGGAGCCGGCAGCCGTACGCCCCCACTGTGCCGCGAGCCTCGTAAGCCACGCTGAGTTCCCCCTTTCCGAGATCGTACGGCTCACGGCTCCCGTGGGCCCTCCCCCTCCCTGTTAGATTCTCTCACTCCATGACCATCGAAATCACCAAGACCAGTTCCGAGCCTGGGGCGGCGTCCCTGGCGGTGAAAGTCCCGGAGGAGAACGTCCGGGCCGCCGAGGAGCGCGCGACTAGGGCCTATCAGTCCCGTGCCCGCCTGCCCGGCTTCCGGAAGGGGAAGGCTCCGTCCGCCGTCGTGAAGAAGCGGTTTGCCGACGACATCCGGCAGCAGGCCCTCCAGGAAATCCTCCAGGAGAGCTGGAAGGCCGCGGTGGACCAGGAGAAGCTCAAACCCATCACCGATCCCCACATCCACAATCTGAAGTGGGAGCAGGGGACTCCGGTCACCTTCGAGTTCCACGTTGAA
>DATBCM010000242.1:0-4996 GCA_036270455.1 Gemmatimonadales bacterium
CGGATGCCTCGCCCTGTCCGTCACCGCGATGAGCGTGCCCGACTCCTGGCGGCGTCCGTTCAGCCAGGCCCTCCGGCAGACCGTGCTGGCCCCACTGCTGACCCTCCAGGAAGAAACCGAAACCCTGAAGAGCTCCAAGGCCCATATCGAGGCGGTCACCGCGCAGCGCGACTCCGCCATGCTCGCCGCGACGTTTCTGCCCGAGCTCCGCAGTGAGAACGCGCGCCTGCGCAACCTGCTGGGACTGGGGACCAGGTTGGAAACCGGCTACGTGCCGGCGGAGGTGCTCCACGAGTCGGTGCCGACCGATCCGCTCACATTCCTGGTGTCGGCAGGCAGGCGCGACGGCGTGAAAACGCTCGATGCCGTCGTGAGCCCCGAGGGACTGGTCGGGGTGGTGTCGGCCGTGGACGAAAAGACGAGCGTCGTCGCCACCTGGGCGCACCCGGAATTCCGCGCCGCGGCCATGGCCGTGGACGGCAGCGTGTACGGGATCGTCGCGCCGCACGGGGCGGAAGGCCCGGGCATCTGGCTGCTCGAGCTCCAGGGCGTGCCGTACCGCTCGGTCGTGCCGGACAGTGCGCTCATCGTCTCGTCCGGCCTGGGCGGTGTCATCCCCCGCGGGATTCCCCTCGGTACGGTGATGGGGCAGGCCGTGGACAACGAGCACTGGGAACGGACGTACCTCATTCGTCCCGCGGTGCATCCGGCCTCCGTGACGCACGTGATGATCATCACGGGGGCGACCGCGGGCCGGGGCACCCTTCGGGACCTCTTCCAGGCTGAGGCCAAGAGCCCGTGAGGCGCACCGACAAATACCGGTTCTGGTTCGTGCTCGCCGGGTTGGTGCTCCTGCACTTCTCGGTGCGCACCAAACTCGGCGACGAGCGGATCGCGCCCGATTTCCTGCTGCTCGCGGTGCTGATGTACACGATTCGCGCGGCGCCGGGGCCGTCGTCGGCGGTGGGCTTTCTGGTGGGGATCATCCGGGATGCCATGAGCCCGGCGTCATTCGGGGCCAACGCGCTGGCGCACACGCTGGTCGGCTACCTCTCCTCCTGGGCCAAGGCCGTCTTCTTCGCTGAAAACCTGTTCGTGAATGGCTGCATCTTTTTCGGCGGCACCTGGATCCGGAACCTGATCGTGGCGCTCGCTTCGGGGGAGCTGAAGGGCGCCCCGCTCGCCTGGCAGCTGCTGGGCTGGTCGACGTTGCAGAGCCTGCTGACCGCCCTGGCCGGCGTACTGGTGCTGCTGGTGCTGGGGCGGTGGCTGTCGGTCCGGTTCACTGACGCATGAGCGCGCCCTTTCATCCCTTCGCCCTCGATCGCCGGTATCGGCTGGTCCGGTGGGTCGTGCTGCTCGTGTTCGCCGTGCTGATCGTGGCCTTCTTCCGTACGCAGATCCTGGGGTACAGCCGCTACCGCCTGCAGTCCGAGACCAACCGCCTCAAGGAAATCATTCTGCCGGCCCCGCGCGGGTTGATCCTGGACCGCAACGGCAAGGTGCTCGCGGAAAACATTCCGGGGTACACGATCTCGCTCTTGCCGGACGACACGGCGAAACTGCGCAGCCGGCTGCTCCAGATCGCGCCCCTCGCGGATCTCGATTCCGATGGGATCGACCGGGTGCTCCAGCGGTTCCTGCGCGCGCCCTACCAGCCCGCGCTCGTGATGGCGAACGCCGATCCAGACCTGGTCGCGAAGCTCGAGGAACGGCGGCTCAACATTCCGGGATTGTTCATCCAGGCCGAGCCGCGGCGCTTCTATCCCGACTCCATTGCCGCTGCCCACCTGCTCGGGACCGTCGGCGAGGTGACGGAGGACGAACGGAACAGCCCGCGGTATGCGGGGCTGAGGCTCGGCGCCCTGGTAGGGAAGAATGGCCTCGAGCGGCAGTACGACGATTCCCTGCGCGGTCAGGACGGTCAGCGGTTCGTCGAGGTAAGCGCCGTTGGACGGGTGGTGCGGGAAGTCGGGGCGGCGCCGACGCTGCCTCCCGTGGCGGGCGCCACCATCCGGACCACCATCGATCTCGATCTCCAGCGGTACGTGTCGAAGGTGTTCCCGCCGGGACAGCGGGGCGCGCTGATCGCCATGAATCCGAACACGGGCGAAGTGCTCGCCCTCTACAGTGCCCCCGGATACGATCCCAACGACTTCGTGGGCGGCGTCGATCCCGACACCTGGAAGAAGTTGAACGACAACCCCGCGAATCCGTTCTTCGATCGCGCCATCCAGGCCCGGTATCCGCCTGGTTCGACCTGGAAGCTGCTGGTCGCGTCGATCGGTTTGAGGCGCGGCGTGGTGACCATGAATACCCGGATGCCCATTCCGTGCACCGGCGGGTTGCAGTACGGCAACCGTTATTTCCGCTGCTGGGAGCCCCGCGGCCATGGCGATCTCACGCTCGCGCAGGCGATCGCGCAAAGCTGCGACGTCTACTTCTATCAGCTCGGATTGAAGCTCGGGTTGACGTCTCTCCTCGAAGACGTGAACGCACTCGGCTTCCGGTCCCGGACCGGCATCGATCTGCCCGGCGAGATCACGCCGGAATTTCCAGGGAGCACCGAGTACTACGACCGTGTCTACGGGCCCCGCCACTGGACGTCCGCGGTCACGCTCAACCTGGCGATCGGCCAGGGCGAGAATGCCCAGAGCCTGATCGACATGGTCCGCCTCTACCAGATGCTGGCGAGCGACGGCAAGTCGCGGGCGCCGTATGTCGTGCACCCGCTGCCGACCCCCACCGAGGATCTCGACCTGTCCCAGGACCAGATCAACGGCCTCCGGAAGGCGATGATCGGCGTGGTGGAGCAGGGCACGGCGCGGGCGGCCCGGCTCGGGGACATCACGATCGCGGGGAAAACCGGCACCGCCCAGAACCCGCACGGTCCGAATCACGGATGGTTCATCGCGTTCGCGCCCGCGGACAAACCCCAGATCGTGGTGGGGGCCATCGTCGAGTTTGCCCGCGAAGGCCCCTACGTCGCGCCCCTCGTCACCCGGGTGATTGCGCGCTACCTGGGTGTCGATTCGACGCTCGCCAGCAACGCCACCTTCCGGCTCCCGGCCGACTCGGCGCCGCACGAGGTGCGGACCCTGCCGCCGGGCGCGGAGCCCACGCCCTTTGATACGACGACCAAGCCCGACTCGGGCGTAAAACTCGATTCGACGAAACATGGCCGGTAGGGTTCAGGGGCTCGACCGGTCGCTCGTCACGGTCACGCTCCTCCTCTGCGCCTATGGTCTGGCCACGCTGTACTCCGCAGGCCAGACGGACGTCCCCACGGTAGCCACCTCCATCTGGCACAAGCAGATCATCTGGCTCGCGCTCGGGGTCGGGGCCGCGGCGTTCACATTCCGCCTCTCGCCCCGGATGCTCGAATGGGCCACCCCCTACGTCTACGGCATCATTTCGTTCATCCTGATGCTGACGTTGGTGATTGGACGGGGCGCAGGGACGGCGGCGAGCGAGAAATCCTGGATCGCTATCGGCGGGCTCCGGTTGGGTCAGCCGGCGGAGTTGGCAAAACTGGCCGTGATCCTGATGCTGGCCCGCTGGATGGCGGATCAGAAGGAACCCCCGGCCACCCTCCGGAAGTTGATCGTACCGTGTCTGATCCTGGGGCTCCCGTTTCTCCTGGTCGTGCTGCAGCCCGATCTGGGAAGCGCCATCGTCTTTATCGCGATCTTCTTCGCGATGCTGGCGTGGTCCGGGACCAAGATGTCCCTCTTGATCATGTTGGGATCACCCGCCATCGGCCTGATCCTCGCGTTTTCGACCGTGGCCTGGGGGGCATGGATTGTCCTGCTCTTCGGTTTGCTCCTGCTCTGGCGGCCCTACGTGTGGGAAGGGCTGGCCGTGATGCTCGGAAACATCGCGATGGGGGTGATCGCCCTCCCATTCTGGCGACATCTGGCGCCCTACCAACAGAACCGCCTGCTGGTGTTCCTGAATCCCGACGTCGATCCGCGGGCCACGGGCTGGCACGTGATCCAGTCCAAGGTGGCGATCGGGTCCGGGGGTCTGCTGGGGAAGGGCTTTACGTTGGGCACCCAGAAGCGCCTTGCCTTTCTGCCGGCCCAGCACACGGATTTCATCTTTTCGGTGGTGGGGGAGGAGCTGGGGTTCATCGGGGTCCTCCTGGCCCTGGTGCTCTTCGTCTGGCTGCTCCTCACGTTGGTGCGGATCGCCCGGAGGGCCACGGACCCGTTCACCAGCCTCTGCGTGCTCGGCATCGCGGGGATGATCTTCACGCACGTGGTCGAAAATGTCGGGATGACGGTGAATCTCCTGCCCATCACCGGCATCCCACTCCCGTTCTTCTCTTACGGCGGGTCCTTCCTGCTCACCTGCTTCCTGGCGGTCGGCATTTGCCTCCGGGTGGCGTATGAATCGCGTCAGTCGGGGTATATCAGTCCAGGACAATAGGTTAGGGGCTCAGGGCTGGCGTTGGCGGAGGGGGTCTCCTACTTTGTCCGCTTCCTATTTGCCTTGGGTGTGAATGGCCTGGTTTAAGAAGGAACGCAAACCCCGCACCTCCGAGCGTATCAAGCTCGAAATCCCTCCCGACGCCTGGGAAAAGTGCGAGGAATGCGGCCATATCGACATCAAGGACAAGTTCCTCCGCGCCTTGAACGTCTGCCCCAACTGCGGCCATCACCGGCGGATCCCGGCTCAGGAATACATCGATCTCCTGGTGGACGAGGGGTCGTGGCATGAGACGGAGACGAAGCTCAAGTCCGCCGATCCACTGAAATTCGAGAACTACGCGAATCGCCTGGAAGCCTCGGTCAAGAAGGCGGGTCCCCTGGACGCCATCCGGACGGGTTTCGCCCGTCTGGAGGGGATCGCCATCAACCTGGGTGTGATGGACTTCGCCTTCATGGGGGGCTCGATGGGAGCGGTGGTCGGAGAGAAGATCGCCCGGCTCACGCGCCGCTCCATCGACAAGCGGGTCCCCCTTATCCTGGTCTCGGCCTCCGGTGGAGCCCGG
>DATBCM010000243.1:0-4044 GCA_036270455.1 Gemmatimonadales bacterium
CACACGGTCGGAGACGCGCTCGCCGCCTTGCCCGGTTTTGCGCCGGTCGGCTAAATTGTTGTGATGCAAGGGAAAGCACTTCCCGGCTTCCGTGATTTCTACCCTGAAGAACTCGCGCTCAAGAACCACATCTTCGCCACCTGGCGGGGCGTAGCGGCGCGTTACGGCTTCGAGGAGTACGACGGCCCCCCTCTGGAGCCCCTCGAGCTGTATACGCAGAAGAGCGGGGACGAGATCGTCGGGCAGCTCTACAATTTCCGGGACAAGGGGGAGCGGGACGTCGCGTTGCGGCCCGAAATGACCCCCACACTGGCCCGGATGGTCGGGGCGCGGGCCCAGGCGCTGAAGAAGCCCATTCGCTGGTTTTCGATCCCCCAGCTCTTCCGGTACGAGCGCCAGCAGCGGAGCCGGCTCCGGGAGCACTTCCAGCTGAATTTGGACCTGATCGGCGAGCCGGGGCCGCTGGCGGACGCCGAGCTGATCGCGGCGGCGATCGACATCATGCGGGCCTTCGGCCTCTCCGCGAAGGATGTCCAGGCTCGGATCTCGGACCGCCGGGTGCTCAGGGCTCTCTTGCTGGGGAATGGCCTGACGGAGGCTCAGCTTCCCGCCGCCTTCGCCGCCATCGACAAGGCGGAACGGGACCCGATGGACGTGCTGGAGCGGAAGCTTGGCGAGGCGGGAATCGGGACGCGGGAAGTGGGCAGCGTATTTGCGACTGCCGCTCTGCGCGACTGGGCGGCGGTCAAGGAAGCCCTGGGCAAGGTCAGAGGGGGCGCAGAGGCGGGAGAGCCGCTCGAGCAAACGCTCGGCGCGTTGAAGGCAATGGGCCTGAGCGACTTCGCGACGGTCGACATGACCATCGTCCGCGGGCTCGCCTACTACACGGGCACGGTGTTCGAGCTGTTCGATACCGGACGGACGCTGCGGGCGATCTGCGGCGGCGGCCGGTACGACGGTCTGCTGAAGGCGCTGGGTGGTGTGGATCTCCCGGCACTCGGATTCGGAATGGGTGACGTGGTCCTCGGCGAGCTCCTCAAAGAACGAGACAAAGGGGCCGGGAAGCCGGGAGCCGTACACGCCTTTTTGGTGAGTGTGTCCGGCGACGACATCCCGTTCATTCTTGAGCTGGCGCACCAGCTCCGGGACAAGGGCGTGGGGGTCGAGTACTCGCTGAAGCAGGGAAATATCCGGAAGCAGCTCGAGCTCGCGGCCGCACGCGGCGCGGCGCGGGCGGTGATTCTCGGTCCCGATGAACGGAGCGCCGGCGTGGGCGTGGTGCGGGATCTGAATGCGGGCACGGAAACCAAGGTGCCCCTGACCTCGATTCGAAACGGATCATTCCAGTAATGGCACAAGCGGAAAAGATCACGCCACGCGCCAAAGACTTCAGCGAGTGGTACAACGATGTGATCATGCAGGCCCAGCTCGCGGACTACTCGCCCGTGCGCGGCTGCATGGTCATCCGTCCCCTCGGCTACCGGATCTGGGAGCTGATGCAGCGGGCCCTGGACGACATGTTCAAGGCGACGGGACACCAGAACGCGTACTTCCCGCTGTTCATTCCGCAGAGCTTCCTCGCCAAAGAGGCCGAGCACGTCGAGGGCTTCGCCAAGGAAGTCGCGGTGGTGACGCACACCCGGCTCAAGGCGACGGGCAAGGCGGGGGCCGAGGCGGTCGAACCCGACCCCACCTCTGAGCTGGAAGAGCCGCTGGTGGTGCGGCCCACGTCCGAGACGATCATCTACGCGATGTTCGCCAAGTGGATCCAGAGCTATCGCGACCTGCCCCTGCTGATGAACCAGTGGTGCAACATCGTCCGCTGGGAGCTCAGGACCCGGCTGTTTCTGCGCACCACGGAGTTCCTCTGGCAGGAAGGGCACACGGCGCACGCCACCGAAGCCGACGCCGAGGCCGAGGCGCGGCAGATGCTCGGGGTGTACCGGACGTTCCAGGAGGAGTGGGTCGCGATGCCGGTGTTGACGGGGCGGAAAACAGAGAGCGAGAAGTTTGCCGGCGCGCTCCGTACCTACGCGGTCGAAGCCTTGATGCAGGACAACAAGGCCTTGCAGGCGGGGACGTCCCACAATCTGGGGCAGAACTTTGCGCGGGCCTTCAATGTCCAATATCAGACGGCGGCCGGCGGGCTCGACTTCGTCTGGAATACATCGTGGGGCGTGTCGACCCGCATGATCGGTGGCCTGATCATGACGCACTCGGACGACAACGGCCTCGTCGCGCCTCCCCGGTTGGCCCCCATTCAGGTGGTGATTGTTCCTATCTGGAAGTCGGATCAGGAGAGAGATCAGACATCTGAGGTCGGACGTCAGGTGCAAGCAGCGCTGGTGAAAGCCGGTGTGCGGGTCGAGCTCGATCTTCGCGACATGAAGCCCGGCGCCAAGTACTTCGATTGGGAAGCGAAGGGCGTGCCGCTCCGCCTCGAGATCGGGCCCCGCGACATCGCGGCGGGGCAGGTGATGGCGGCGCGGCGGGTCAAGTCGGCGACCGGCGGCAAGGCGCCTCTGCCCCTGAGCGAGGTGACCACGGAAGCGCCGAAGGTGCTCGAGGAGATCCAGCGCGAGCTCTTCGAGGCCGCGAAAGCCCGGCGGGAGGCCAACTCCATCCGGGGTGTGACCAAGACCAAGTTCCTGGAATTCATGAACGGTCCCGGTGGGTTCGCCTACGGCGGGTTCTGCGGCTCCGGTGATTGCGAGGCGCAGATCAAGACCGAGACAGCGGCCACGATCCGGGTGCTGCCTGACCCCGAGTTCCAGTCACCCGAAAAGCCACGGACCTGCATGTGGTGCGGGCAGCCGAGCGTGGCGGAGGCGGTGTGGGCGCAGGCATACTAGGCCTCGATCCCGCGCTCCTCTCCGCCGTCGCCCGGCGGGTGGGCACTCCCACCTACGTCTACGGCGCCAATCTGATCCGTGCTCAATACCACGCCCTGGAGGACGCGCTCCAGGCCGCGGGGCTCCCGCACCGGATCTGCTACGCCATCAAGGCCAACGGCTCCCTCGCCGTCCTCCGGGTTCTCAAGGGGCTCGGTGCCGGCGCGGACATCGTGTCCCTGGGCGAGCTGGAGCGCGCGACGCGCGCCGGATTTCCGCCGGAGTCGATCGTATTTTCCGGAGTGGGGAAGACGGCGGACGAGCTGGATGCGGCCATCCGGTCGTGCGTGGGTCAGATCAATATCGAGTCGCCGGGCGAGCTGGACGCTGTTGTCGCGGCCAGCGCCCGGGTGGGCAGCACCGCCGGCGTCGGGATCCGCGTGAACCCGGACGTGCAGACCGACACGCACCCGTATACCAAGACCGGGGACAAGACCGCGAAGTTCGGGGTGCCGTTCGATGAAGTGGTGACGGTGGCGCAGCGGATCAAGGCCGCGCCGCGGCTCAAGCTCAAGGGCCTGGCGATGCACATCGGGTCGCAGATCACCGACGTCGATCCCTATCGCCGCGGCACGGTCAAGCTCCTCGAGCTCGTCGCGGCGGTGCGGGCCCTCGGGGTCACGACCATCGAGAACGTGGACGTGGGCGGCGGACTGGGTGTGCGGTACCACGAGGAGAAGGTCCCGGCACTCAAGGACTGGGTGGACGCGGTGGCGCCGCCGGTTCGCGCCGCCGGTCTCACGCTCCACTGCGAGCCGGGCCGGTTCCTGGTGGCCAATGCCGGGCTGTTGCTCACGCGGGTGCTCTACCAGAAGCACGCGGGCGGGAAGGACTACGTCATCGTGGACGCCGGCATGACCGATTTCGTCCGCCCCAGCCACTACAACGCCTACCACGAGATCATCCCCCTGGCCGACACCGGGAAGGGGGAGCGGACGGTCAATATCGTGGGCCCGATCTGCGAGAGCGGCGATTTCCTCGCACTCGATCGCGACCTCGACGATGTGTCGCCGGGCGAGTATCTCGTGGTGTGTGATGTCGGCGCCTACGGCTACGCGATGGCGTCGAACTACAACAGCCGTATCCGTCCCGCAGAGGTGTTGGTCGACGGCGACCGATTCGCCGTGATCACCGCCCGCGAGACGTACGAGGA
>DATBCM010000244.1:0-6353 GCA_036270455.1 Gemmatimonadales bacterium
CCGGCTCGAAGGCCTGGATGCCGAGACGGTGGAGGGTGGGCGCGCGGTTCAGAAGCACCGGGTGGTCCTGGATGATCTCCTCCAGGATCTCGTAGACCTCGGGGCTTTCCTTCTCCACGATCTTCTTGGCCCGCTTGACGGTCTCCGCGATGCCCTTCTCCACCAGTTTATGGATGATGAACGGCTTGAAGAGCTCCACCGCCATCGCCTTGGGTAGACCGCACTGGTGCAGGCGGAGCTCCGGGCCCACCACGATCACCGAGCGGCCCGAGTAGTCCACGCGCTTGCCGAGCAGGTTCTGCCGGAAGCGGCCCTGCTTGCCCTTCAGCATGTCGGACAGCGACTTCAGCGGACGCTTGCCGCGGCCGCGAATCGCCTTGGAGCGGCGGCCGTTGTCGAACAGCGCGTCCACCGCCTCCTGGAGCATCCGCTTTTCATTCCGGAGAATGACTTCCGGCGCCCGGTGCAGGATCAGCTTCTGCAGCCGGTTGTTCCGGTTGATCACGCGCCGGTAGAGGTCGTTCAGATCGGACGTGGCGAAGCGCCCGCCGTCCAGCGGCACGAGGGGCCGCAGGTCGGGCGGGAGCACCGGGATCACGTCGAGAATCATCCAGCCCGGGTTGTTGCGCGCCTCACCCGCGTTGCCGGAGTTCCGGACCGCGTCGACGATCTTGAGCCGCTTGAGCATCTGCTTCTTCCGATGCTGGCTGGTCTCATTGGCGACAGACTCCCGGAGCTCGTCCGAGAGCTTGTCCACGTTGATGCGCTCGAGCAGCGACCGCACCGCGGGCGAGCCGATGTCGGCCTTGAACGCGCCGTCCCCTTCGCTCTTGGCCTTGGCCCGGAGCTCGAGGTAGCGGTCCTCGTCCAGCAGCTCGCGCTCCTGGACTTCCTGCTCGCCGGGGTCGATCACGACGTAGTTCGTGTAGTAGATCACCCGCTCGAGGTCGCGCAGAGTCATGTCGAGCAGGTTCCCCATCGGCGACGGCAGGGTCTTGAAGAACCAGATGTGCGCCACCGGCACGGACAGCTCGATGTGCCCCATGCGCTCGCGCCGGACCTTGGACAGCGTCACTTCCACGCCGCAGCGGTCGCAGATCACGCCGCGATAGCGGATCCGCTTGTACTTGCCGCAGTGGCACTCCCAGTCCTTTACCGGACCGAAAATGCGCTCGCAGAACAGGCCGTCCCGTTCGGGCTTGAACGAGCGGTAGTTGATGGTCTCGGGCTTGGTGACTTCACCACAGGACCACCAGGTCTTCTGGCCCTGGAGCTCGAGGCGCTCACGCTCCTTCGAGTCCTTGGGGCCCCGGATCTCTTCGGGGGAAGCGATCCGGATCTGGATATAGTCGAAGCTCGAGCCCTTCGGCTCGCGCCCGCTGCGGAAATCGATCATCGGCTCTCCCTCCCCTTACTCTTCGACGTCGTCGGTGGTGCCCAGGGTCACCTTCAACCCGAGGGCCTGGAGTTCCTTCACCAACACGTTGAAGGACTCGGGGATGCCGGGTTTCGGCAAATTCTGCCCCTTCACGATCGCTTCGTACACTCGGCTGCGGCCGTTCACGTCGTCCGACTTGACCGTCAGAATCTCCTGCAGCGTGTGGGCCGCGCCGTACGCTTCCAGCGCCCAGACTTCCATCTCTCCGAACCGCTGACCGCCGAACTGCGCCTTCCCGGCGAGCGGCTGCTGTGTCACCAGCGAGTACGGACCGATGGAACGGGCGTGAATCTTGTCGTCCACCAGGTGCGACAGCTTCATCATGTAGATGGTGCCGACGGTGACCTCGGACTCGAAGTACTCCCCCGAGCGGCCGTCGCGCAGGCGGCACTTCCCGGCCGCCGAGGATCCGGCGACCCGCAGGAGCTCCACCGCCGCGGCATCCGCGTCGGACTCGGACTTCGGACCGAGCAACGCCGCGAGGGCCGGGAGCCCGACCGCCTCCAGCACTTCGGAGGGCTTGCCGTGCTCCAGGAACTTCTCGACGTCCTTGAGGCCGGCCTTCAGCGCCGCCTTTTCGACTTTCCCCGTCTCCTCGGCCTCCATCAGCTCCTGGTGGTGCGCCTGCTCCACCTTCCGCTGCGCCAGCTCGCGGTCCGCCAGCTCCTTGGCCGCGAACTTGAGGAAATCGGTGAACTGATGCGCCAGCTCCCGCGTCTCCGCGGCCAGCGACCGGCTGGCGAGGAGGTTGAGCCCGGCGAGCCCGAGCCCGGGCCGGGTGCCGTCACCCAGCGGCAGGTGGTCGAGATCCGCCACGAGGGCCCGCACCCGGTCGGTGTCGAGCTCGGGCGGCTTCACGTCGAGCCGCAGGATGTCCGCCGTCCAGGCCAGACCGGCCAGGCGCAGCAGCACGCCGATCTCGGTCTCGTCACCGCCCTGGAAGACGGGGGTCTTCGCTTCGAAGCCGAGGATCCGCGCGGCCCACCCGAGGTGGGTCTCGAGGATCTGTCCCACGTTCATCCGTGAGGGCACGCCGAGGGGGTTGAGCACGATGTCCACCGGCCGCCCGTCGGGCAGGATGGGCATGTCCTCCTCGGGCACGATCCGGGCGATGATGCCCTTGTTGCCGTGCCGCCCCGCCATCTTGTCGCCCACCGAGATCTTCCGCTTCTCGGCGAGATAAACCTTCACGAGCTGGATCACGCCCGGGGGGAGCTCGTCGGGCTGGAGGATCTTGTCGATCTGATCCTCCGACTTCTCCTCGATCTTGCCCCGCTCCTGGGTCGCCGCGTCCAGCACGGCACGCATCTTCTCGTTGACACTCTTGTTGCCGACGCGGAGGGTCTTCAGGTCCACGTCGTTGAAGTCCACGTCGGCCAGCTGCGGCTTGGTGAGCTTCGTGCCGGCCGGCAGGAACTCCTCCACCGTGCCGCTCTTCAGCATCAGGCCGACTTCCTGCCCCGTGAGCAGCTCGCGCAGCTCGCCGACCACCGCTTCGGTGATCCGAGCTTTCTCGTCGGCTTCGAGACGGCGGACCTCGCCGATCCGTTCGCCGCGGTCCTTCTCCACCACCTGGTCCTCGACGCGCGAGAAGATCTTCACGTCGATGACCACGCCTTCCATCCCCGGCGGGACCTTGAGCGACGAGTCCTTCACGTCCTTCGCCTTTTCGCCGAAGATCGCCGTCAGGAGCTTCTCTTCCGGCGACAGCTCGGTTTCGCCCTTCGGGGTGATCTTGCCGACCAGGATGTCGCCCGCCTTCACATGGGCGCCGATGCGCACGATGCCGCGCTCGTCCAGGTCCACCAGCGACTCTTCCGCGACGTTCGGGATTTCGCGGGTGATCTCTTCCCGGCCCCGCTTGGTGTCCCGGACGTGCAGCTCGAGCTCCTGGATGTGGATCGACGAGTAGACGTCGTCCTTTACCAGGCGCTCGGAGAGCACGATGGCGTCCTCGAAGTTGTGGCCGTACCAGGGCATGAACGCGACGTTCACGTTCGCGCCCAGGGCCAGCTCGCCGTGGTCCGTGCCGGCGCCGTCGGCGATGATCTGCGCGGCCTTCACTTTCTGGCCCACGTGCACCAGGGGCCGCTGGTTGATCGCGGTGTCCTGGTTGGTGCGCCAGAACTTCTTGAGCTTGTACCGGTCGTGCTGCTTGAGCCGGGCCAGCGGGTTGTCCCCCGCCTTCCGGTCCTCTTCGCCGGTGTCGACGATGATTTCGTCGGCCGTGACGCGCTGCACCACGCCGGCGCGGTGGGCGATGACCACGGCGCCCGAATCCCGGGCCACCTTCTCCTCGAGCCCGGTGCCCACGACGGGGGCCTGCGGGAAGAGGAGCGGCACCGACTGCCGCTGCATGTTCGAGCCCATCAGCGCGCGGTTCGCGTCATCGTGCTCGAGGAACGGAATCAGGGCCGCGGCGATGGAGACCAGCTGCTCCGGCGCCACGTCCATGAAGTCGATCCGTCCTGGCGCGAGGAGCGGGTAGTCGTCCCGTTTCCGGCAGAGCACCAGCTCGTCCGCGAAGCGGCCGTCTTCGGTCAGCTTCGCGTTGGCCTGCGCCACCGAGTACTCCTCCTCTTCACTCGCCGAGAGCCACCGGATCTGCCCGGTGACGCGTCCGTTCTCCACCACGCGGTACGGCGTCTCGATGAAGCCGAGGTCGTTCACGCGGGCGTAGCACGAGAGGCTGGTGATGAGTCCGATGTTCGGACCTTCCGGCGTCTCGATCGGGCACATGCGGCCGTACTGGCTGTAGTGCACGTCGCGGACTTCGAAGCCCGCGCGCTCGCGCGTCAGGCCTCCCGGTCCGAGCGCGGACAGCCGGCGCTTGTGCGTCAGCTCCGCGAGCGGGTTGGTCTGGTCCATGAACTGCGACAGCTGCGACGAGCCGAAGAACGCCTGAATCACGGCGCTCACGGTACGCGCGTTGACCAGATCGTCGAGCGTGATGCGCTCGGGATCGTTGTTGATGCTCATCCGCTCCTTGATCAGCCGCGCCATGCGCGAGAGGCCGACCGAGAACTGGTTGGCGATCAGCTCGCCGACCGAGCGCACCCGCCGGTTACCCAGGTGGTCGATGTCGTCGGTGTAGCCGCGGCCTTCCGACAGCTCGATCAGATAGCGGATGATCGCGATGAAGTCGTCCTCGGTGAGGACGGTGTTGTCCTTAGGCTGGTTCACTTTGAGCCGCTGATTGATCTTGTAGCGGCCCACCCGGCCCAGGTCGTAGCGCTTGGGATGGAAGAAGAGCCGCTTCAGCGCCTCGCGCGCCGTCTCGATGTTCGGGGCCTCGCCCGGACGCAGCAACGTGTAGATCTGCGCCAGCGCCTCCGCCTCGGTGTGCGTCGGGTCTTTGGCGAGCGTGTTCTTGATCAGCGGCGACTCGCTCCGGCCCGCGACCAGGAGGACGTCGACCTTCGTGACACCCGCCTTGAGCAGTTTCTTGCGCAGCGTGTCCGACAGCTCGCGTCCCGCCTCACCGACGACTTCGCCGTCGGGATCCGCGACGTCGAACGCGAGCACGTACTTGCTTGGAGCCTGTTGCGTCGTGGTGGGCTGCGCATCCTCGCGCAGATCGAGCGACGTGTAGCCCGCAAACACGCGCACGGACGTGATGCCGGCGCGGCGGAAGGCGTTGAAGCGCTCCAGCGTCAGCTCGTCACCGACGCGCGCGAGCGGCTCCCCCTTTTTGTTCTCGGGGTCAGGGACATCGGCGGCCAGCAGCGTGCCGAGCACCTCGCGCTTCTGCGCGCGGCCCTCGAGCTTGCCGGTGATGTCGATCTCCTTCACTGCGTAGAACAGTTTCAGGATGTCGGCGTTCGAGCCGTACCCAAACGCGCGGAGCAGCGCGGTCGCCGGGAATTTCTTCTTCTTGTCGATGTGGACGTAGATCACGTCGTGAATGTCGACCGTGAACTCCACCCACGAGCCCCGGAACGGAATGATGCGCGCCGAAAACAGCCGCTGGCCGTTGGGGTGGATGCTCTCTTCGAACACCACGCCCGGCGAGCGGTGCAGCTGCGACACGATGACGCGCTCGGCGCCATTGATGACGAACGTGCCGAGCGGCGTGAGAATCGGCAGCTCACCGAGATATACTTCCTTCTCGATGATGTTCTTGGGCCGCTTGGTCTTGGTGACCTCGCCGACCTCTTCCATGACGACCAGTTGGAGCGTCGCCTTGAGCGGCACCGAATACGTCATGTCGCGCTCGATGCACTCTTCGACCGTGTATTTCGGCTCGCCGAGCGCGTACTTCACGAACTCGAGCGAGTAGTTGCCGTTCACGTCCTGGATCGGGAACAGGTCCTTGAAGACCCGCTCCAGTCCGACATCGGCGCGCTCGCTGCCCCTGCCGTCCGGCTGCAGGAGCGACTGAAATGCCCGCGTCTGAATGTCGAGGAGGTGGGGCATGGGCATGCCCTGCTCCAGTTTTGCGAACGAAAGATGCGGATGTACTGACGTCTTAGTGGTCATTCGAATCCTCGAGTAATGCAAAAGGCCCTGCCGCCCCCGTACCCGGCTGCGATGCGGGGGAGGATCCTAGGGCTCGGAAAAGCAAACAGGTTGTAGTAAATCCGCGCATGTCATCGACCGAAGCGAGACTCGGGCCGGCCACTGGACCCCCGTGGTCCAGGGCGCACGAGACTTACTTCAGTTCGACGACCGCGCCCTGCGCTTCGAGCTTCTTTTTGATTTCTTCTGCTTCCTGCTTGGACACGCCTTCCTTCACGGTCCCCGGAGCGCCTTCGACCAGGTCCTTGGCCTCCTTCAGACCGAGGCTGGTGATCGCGCGAATCTCTTTGATCACCTGGATCTTCTTCTCGCCGCCCGCCTTCAGCACGACGGTGAACTCCGTCTTTTCCTCGGCCGCCGGCGCCGCCGCGGCGCCTGCGCCGCCCGCCGCCGCACC
>DATBCM010000245.1:0-4176 GCA_036270455.1 Gemmatimonadales bacterium
CAAAGCCGAGGACTTGATCCGCGCCGGGCGGGTGCGGGTGGATGGCGTCGTCGCGGAGATCGGGTCCAAGGTCGATCCCGGCCGTCAGCGGGTCACCGTCGACGGCAAGCCGCTCGCCGCACCCTCCGTCGCCTGGTTCGCCCTCAACAAGCCCCTCGGCTACGTGGTGAGCCGCGGCGACCCCGAAGGACGCAGGACCATCTTCGACCTCCTCCCGAAAGTGCCCGGGCTCACCTACGTTGGTCGGCTTGACGTGATGACGTCGGGCCTCCTGATCTGCACCACGGACGGGGACGCCGCGCACCGGATGACGCACCCGAAGTTCGCGGTCGAGCGGACCTACTGGCTCCGGGTCCACGGCCGTTCCGTGAGCGAAGTGCGGCAGGCGCTGGGCGGCCGGCCCGTCATCGAAGGGCGTCCCGTGGTGATCCGGCTGGCGCGCGTGCGTGCGGTAAGGAAGAGCGTCGAGGTCGAGCTGACGCTGGCCGAGGGGCGGCACCGGATCGTCCGCCGCCTGGCCGAGCAGCTCGGACTCAAAGTCGAATGGCTGCACCGCGTGTCGTATGGCCCGGTGCGGCTGGGCAAGCTGCCGGAAGGACAGTGGCGCGCGCTCACGCCGCGCGAAATCGGGGCCATCGGGCGGATTCATGCACCTCGCTGACAAGACCGTCATGCTGCTCGGAGGTTCGGGCTTGGTGGGGCACGCCGTGGCCCGGCGGGTCCTCGCCGAATCACCCCGGCGGCTGATTCTGGTCGCGCTCTTCGAGAGCGAGGTGAAGGACGCGGCCGCCGCGTTGGCCCCGCACCGGGGCAAGGCGGAGATCGCCGTCGAGTGGGGGAACGTCTTCCTGCCGGCCGCCGTCGCGCGCCACGAACGCGGTGACATCCTCGCGGACGGAACGCAGCGCACCCTGGTCATCCAGGATCAGTTCGGCGACCTCACCGACGAGGTCCTCGAGCGCAATCTGCTCTATCAGCTGCTCCTCAAGTACCGCCCCGACGCGGTGGTCGACAGCATCAACACCGCCACCGCGTTCGCCTACCAGGACATCTTCCAGAGTGCCCGCGACCTCCTCGCGGCGTCCGCGGCCGGAACGCTGGACCGTGCACAGGTGGAACAGCACATCCTGACGCTGACCATGCCCCAGCTCATCCGCCACGTGCAGATCATCACCGAGGCGCTCAAGCGGGCGGGGACCTCCGCGTATGTGAAGGTGGGAACGAGCGGCACCGGAGGCATGGGGTTCAACATCCCGTATACCCACTCCGAGGAACGCCCCAGCCGCACGCTCTTGACCAAGTCGGCGGTCGCGGGCGCGCACTCGCTGCTCCTCTTCCTGCTCGGACGGACGCCGGAGGCGCCGGCGGTGATCGAGATCAAACCGACGGCCACCATCGCCTGGCGCGAAATGGCCTTCGGACCGATCCGGCGCAAGGGAAAACCGCTCCCCCTGGTGGACTGCCCCGTGCCGCTCGCGGTGGCCGAGGCGTTCCGGGACGGGGCCGCGCCCTGGAAGGATCAGGGGAAGGCCGTGCAGGGAGTATTCATCGACGTTGGGGAGAACGGCCTGTTCGCCAAGGACGAGTTCGCGACCGTCACGGCGCTCGGCCAGATGGAGTTCATTACGCCCGAAGAGGTGGCGGACTACGTCATTCAGGAGCTGCAGGGACGTCCGACCGGAAGAGATGTGATCGCTGCCCTGGACGGAGCGACCGCCGGACCCACATATCGCGCTGGGCTCCTGCGGTCGGCCGCGCTGGGGCGTCTGGAGCAGCTGGAGAAGGAGTCCGGGACCCGGTCGGTGGGATACGAGATGCTCGGCCCCCCGCGGCTCACAAAAATGCTGTACGAGGCCTACCTCCTCTCGAAGCTGAAACCGTCGGTCCGGACGCTGGCCGCCGCGGACGGGTTGGGGCTCGCGGCGGAGGCGGAGGCACTGATCGCGAAGGACGCAGGGCTCCGCGCGCACATCCTCTCCGTGGGGATCCCGATCCTATGCGCGGACGGCACCCGGGTGTATCGCGGAAGCCTCGTGGTAGTGCCGCCCCCGGCGGGCAGCGAGCCCCTCGCGGCCGCTCCCCGCGGATGGGTGGACTTGCGACCGGCCTATTTCGGTGTCTGGGTGAAGCGGGCCCAGGCCATGGTGCGCGAGGCGACCGCCCGTGCCGGTGCCCAGGAGTCGGGCTCGGACGTAGACTGGACCGCCATGGGTGCCGATGACCCCGTGGATCCGCCCCGTTTTGCGACCTGGGTCTTCAGTCATGAGGACAAGGGAGAGCGCATCAAACGGTAGGGTGTAGCAGGAGACGACGTTTTGTCAGGGGAGGCGTGGGAGTGGCAACGACAACTGGACGGACCTCGAAACCTGCGGCGACAGCCGAATCGGCGCTCGCGACCGCCCTGACGCGCGAAGTCGCGAAGCGCGTCGTGGGGCAGGACGTCATGGTGGAGCGCCTGTTGATAGGATTGCTGACCGGCGGGCACATCCTGCTCGAAGGCGTGCCCGGACTGGCCAAGACCCTGTCGGTGCGGACCGTGGCGGAATGCCTGCGGATCAGTTTCTCGCGGATTCAGTTCACGCCCGATCTGCTCCCGGCGGACGTGATCGGGACGATGATCTACGATCAGAAGACGCAGGAGTTCTATCCCAAGAAGGGCCCGCTCTTTGCCAACCTGATCCTCGCGGATGAAATCAACCGTGCGCCCGCCAAGGTGCAGTCGGCGCTCCTCGAAGCCATGCAGGAAAAGCAGGTGACCATCGGCGGAGAGACCTTCTACCTCGGCGAGCCGTTCCTCGTGCTCGCGACCCAGAACCCGATCGAGCACGAAGGCACCTACGCGCTGCCCGAGGCCCAGCTCGACCGGTTCATGCTGAAGGTCCGGGTCGGCTATCCCACCCGCGATGCCGAGAAGGAAGTGGTGGGGCGGATGGCGTCGGGGCGCCCGATCGAAGTCGAGCGCATCGCGAGCGGAGAAGATGTGCTCGCCGCCCGCAGTGCCATCGCCGAGTTGTACATGGATCAGAAGGTGGTGGACTACATCGTGGACGTCGTCCGCGGCACCCGCGAGCCCCAGGCGGTCGGGTTGCCGGAGCTCAAGCCGCTGATCGCGTTCGGCGCGAGCCCGAGGGCCTCGATCTACCTGGCCCAGGCGGCGCGCGCGCACGCGTATCTCCGCGGCCGTTCCTACGTGGTGCCTGAAGACGTGAAGGCCATGGCGTTCGACGTCCTGCGCCACCGCGTGCTGCTCACGTTCGAGGCCGAAGCCGAAGACCTGGATTCGGACCGGGTCGTCGGCCGGATCCTGGAGGCGGTCGGCGTGCCGTGAACCCCGAAGTTCTGCGCCAGGTCAAAGGGATCGAGCTCCGCACCCGGTCCCTGGTCAACACCCTCTTCACGGGTGAGTACCGGTCGGTGTTCCGCGGGCAGGGCATCGAGTTCGCCGAAGTGCGTGCCTACCAGCATGGTGACGACTTCCGCGCCATCGACTGGAACGTCTCCGCCCGGATGGGGACGCCGTTCGTCAAGGAGTTCATGGAGGAGCGGGAGCTGACGCTCCTCCTCATCGTGGATCATTCCGGGTCTCTCCACTTCGGACGACCCGCCTCCAAGGCCGGCATGGCGGTCGAGATCGGGGCGGTCCTGGCGCTCGCCGCGGCACGGCACTCGGACCGCGTGGGCGCACTCCTCTTTTCGGACCGGGTGGAGCACGTCATCAAGCCCTCGAAGGGGCGGGGTCACGCCCTGCGCGTCATCCGGGATCTCCTCGCCTTCGCGCCGCGCGGCCGGGGGACGAACCTCGCCGAGGCCCTGCGCTACGCGACGAAGCTCCTGCGGCACCGCGCCGTGGTGGTCGTGATCTCGGATTTCCGCGCCGAAGGATGGGATGAGCCCCTCGCCCGTCTGGCGAGCCGCCACGACGTGGTGGGGATCACCATCGATGATCCGCGGGAGACCATCCTTCCCGACGCGGGATGGGTGGAGCTCGAGGACGCCGAGACGGGGCGGCGGGTGCTGGTGGATACGGGACATGAAGAAACCCGCGGGAAGGTCCGGCTCGCCGCGGAGCGGGCGACGCAGGAGCGGCAGAGGAAGCTCCGGCGCGCGGGCGTAGACGTCGTCTCCCTGCACACGCACATTCCCTACGCACTCCCCTTGCGACGCGCGTTCGCCGAG
>DATBCM010000246.1:0-7227 GCA_036270455.1 Gemmatimonadales bacterium
CGCGGCCCCGGAGGGCGGTGCCGCGTTGGCCGCAGCCGTCGACCTCCTCGCCCGGGGAGCGATCCAACCGGCCGAGCGTGTCGTCGTCTTCAACACCGGCGCCGGGTGGCTCTACCGCAGCTAACCCGTTTATATTTAAGCTCTTCGGACCATGAAGATCGCCGTTCTAGACCCTACCGCCGGCATCAGTGGCGACATGACCCTGGGCGCTCTCCTTTCGCTCGGGGTACCCGTTTCATGGCTGGAGGGACTCCCCGGACGGCTGGGGCTCGAAGGGGTCCGGGTGAACGTTCGGGACGCGAAACGTTGCAGCGTCTCGTGCACGCAAGTGGAGTTCGAGATCCCGCCCCAGCCCCATGGCCGGCACGTCGGGCAGCTCGTCCAGCTGGTGGAGCAGGCGCCCGTATCCCCAACCGTCCGGCAGCGGGCCGTGCAGGCGTTCCGATTGCTGGGCGAAGCCGAGGGACGTGTGCACGGCGTGGCGCCGGAGAAAGTGCATCTCCATGAGGTCGGCGCGGTGGATGCGGTGCTCGACATCGTGGGCGCGATCGAAGGATTCGAGCGGCTCGGCGTGGAGGCGATCTTCCACCGGCCCGTAGCGATCGGGGACGGGTGGGTGGAGGCGGCGCACGGACGGCTTCCGGTGCCGGCGCCCGCGACCGCGATCCTGCTCGAGGGACTGGATCTCGTCTCCGACGGACCCGTCCACGGGGAAGCGACCACCCCGACCGGGGCCGCGCTGCTGCGAGTGTTGTCGGTCGGGACGCCGCCGGCCCGCTGGCGCGTGACCGCGGGTGGCTGGGGAGCGGGACACCGCGACCCCAAGGAGTACCCGAACGCGTTGCGGGTGCTGCTGGGCGAGACCGCGGATCAGACTGAAGCCGTGATAGTGCTGGCCACGGACATCGACGACCTGAGTCCCGAATACGTCGAGCCGTTGCGTCAGGCACTGGTCGAAGCCGGCGCCGTGGACGTGCAGGTATGGCCGGTGCAGATGAAGAAGGGGAGGCCGGGCCTGCGGGTCGAGGTGATGGCCCCCGAGGCCCAGGTGGATGGCGTGGCGGCCGCGTTGTTCCGGCACAGTCCCACGGCGGGCCTGCGGCGGTGGCGGGCCGAACGCACCACGCTGCCGCGGCACGAAATCTCGGTGCAGCTGGCGGACGGGGTAGTCGTTCGCGTGAAGGTCCTGGAACGACCGGACGGAGTGCGGGTCAAACCCGAGTATGACGATGTGCTGGCGGCGGCCCGCGTGCTGGGTCTGCCGCCCATCGACGTGGCACGCGCGGCCCAGCGGGAAGCGGAGGCGCGCGTGGCCCAACCTCATAAGGAGTAGCGATGCGACGGATGATGCTGACGGCGGTCCTGGGTGTGACGTTCGTGGCCGGGGGTGCGCGTCCGGCCCTGGCGCAGAACGACTGGGTCCCGCCCAAGTGTGACCTCCCGGGGGCGGGACACTTTCTGGTCGCCAGTGCGGTCGTGTACTTGAAGAAGGGCAAGGAGACGCAGTTTCCCGACTTGAAGGAACGCGAGTACCGGGACGCCTACCGCGTGCTCACCCAGGCGGTCACCACCGGGCAGGACAAGAACGCCGGCGCGTGGTACTACCTCGGACGCTACTACATCGAAGAGAAGGATCTGACGGGGATGGATTCGTCGTTCGCCAAAGTGGAGGCGCTCGAGCCGAAGTGCCACGACGAGATCTATTTCTGGCGGCACAACGCCTGGGTGCCGATCTACAACAACGCGGTGCACGCCTTGAACAGCGGCAAGGCCGACTCGGCGCTGACGTATCTCCACCAGGCCAGCAAGGCGAGCCCCGCGGAGCCGGACGGCATCTCGCTGATGGGCACCCTCTTCTTCAACAACAGTCAGTACGATTCCGCCGCCACGTACTTCAACAAGGGATTGGTGCTCGCGCAGGACCCGAAGTTCGCGAAGAACCGCAAGGACCTGATGTTCAACCTCGCCGCGGCGGAGCAGCAGCAGAAGAATTATGACTCCGCGGCGGCGGTGTACCGCGCGTACATCAAGGCCAATCCCAACGACCCGAGCGCCGTCTCACAGCTGGCCAATACGTTCGCGGCGGGGGGCCACCCGGACTCCGCGCGGGCGCTGTACCAGGAGATGCTCCAGCACGCGGACAGCATCGATGCACTCACGCTGTTCTCGGCCGGCGTGGCGATGTACAACTCGGCCCCGCAGGCTCCCGACACTGCGCAGCTGGGTTCGAAGTGCCGGGATGACGCCCGGAAGGTTCGTCCGGCCCTCACCGCCGCCGCTATCAAGCGCCGGTGCGACGAACCCAACAAGCAGGCGATGACCGACTACGCCACGAATTCCAAGGGGGCGTTTACGCTGGCCATTCAGGCGTTCCGGACCGGGCTCGCCAAGAACCCGTATTACCGGGATGCGATCTACAATTTGACCAACACCTACCTGGTGACGGGCCAGAAGGACAG
This sequence comes from Gemmatimonadales bacterium, assembly GCA_036270455.1. Lineage (GTDB taxonomy): Bacteria > Gemmatimonadota > Gemmatimonadetes > Gemmatimonadales > GWC2-71-9 > 40CM-2-70-7. The sequence continues at coordinate 2,460 of DATBCM010000246.1, forward strand.
CATGCTGGCCATGGCGCGCCGCCTGTATGCCGCCGATCCGATGAACCGGAAGACCCTGCAGCTGATGGCTGAAGCGCATCAGGAGCAGGGCCGGAGCGATTCCGCCCTCCATTACATCACCTTGGCGGATTCCCTCCTCCCGTTCGAAGTGACGGTGGGGCAGTTCCAGCCGAGCGACCAGAACGCCACGATCACCGGCCTCTTCACCAACTTCCACACGACCAAGATGGCCGCCGCGAAGGTCACCTTCGAGTTCCTGGACCCCCACGGGAAGGTGATCGCCAGCCAGACCCAGGACGTCCCGGCGATGGATGCCGGGGGCAACACGGCCTTCAACGTCCAGGCGATCGGCGCCAACATCGCCGCGTGGCGGTACAAGGCGGGATCGTGACGTGAGCACACCGGGGGAGCCGACGGGGATGGCCGGCAGCGCCGGCGCCGTCCCCGTCGCTCCCTCGCTCGCGCCCACGCTGGCGCGCGCAGGAATCCCCGGTGGAGCATCGCGGGCTGACCGGCGGGTCCTGGTCATCTCGGGCCTCGCCATGGTGGTGGCGGTCGCCGCCGGCGTGGTCGCCCAGGTTCTGATCCGCCTCATCGGGTTCATCACCAACCTCAGCTTCTACGGCCGGCTCTCGACCTCCTTCGCCTCGCCGGCGGGCAACCACCTGGGATGGTGGGTGCTCCTGGTGCCGGTCGCCGGAGGTCTGGTGGTCGGAGTCCTCGCCCGGTATGGCTCCGCGGGGATCCGCGGGCACGGCATCCCCGAAGCGATGGAACAGGTCCTCACCAATCAGAGCCGGATTCCCGCACGCCTCACGGTGCTGAAGCCAATTTCCGCGGCCATCGCGATCGGGACCGGTGGACCATTTGGCGCCGAGGGCCCGATCATCGCCACCGGCGGCGCGATGGGATCGCTGCTCGGCCAGCTCCTGAAGACCACGGGCGCCGAGCGGAAGACCCTGCTGGCGGCGGGGGCGGCAGCCGGCATGGCCGCGACGTTCGGCGCGCCGATCTCCTCCGTGCTCCTCGCGGTCGAGCTGCTGCTGTTCGAGTACCGGCCCGCGTCCCTCATACCCGTCGCCTTGGCGGCGGTCACCGCCACGGGCGTCCGGCTCGCGTTCGGAGGGGCCCTGCCGGTATTCCCGATGCCGGACGTCCCGTCCCCCGAACTCGGCGCGCTCGCGGTTTACGTGGCCCTCGGCGCAGTGGTGGGACTGGCCTCGGTCTGGGTCACGCACGGCGTGTACTGGGTGGAAGAGCAGTTCGAACGGCTGCCCATCCATTGGATGTGGTGGCCCGCGCTCGGCGCCTTCGTGGTCGGACTGGTGGGGTACGTCGCGCCGCACACCCTGGGGGTCGGCTACGACAACATCACCGCCATGTTGGGGGGGCAGGTACTCGGGGGAGCCCTCGTCACCCTCTTCGTGCTGAAGTTTGTGTCGTGGGTGGTGTCCCTGGGCAGCGGCACGTCGGGGGGAACCCTCGCACCGCTGTTCATCATCGGCGGGGGACTCGGGAGCTCGCTGGGGAGTCTGGCGGCGCACGTGGCCCCCGGGGCCGGAATCGACCCGCGCGTGGCGGCATTGGTCGGCATGGCGGCGATGTTCGCGGGGGCGTCCCGCGCGTTCCTCGCGTCGGTCGTGTTCGCGCTCGAGGCGACGCGTCAGCCCATGACGATCCTGCCCCTCTTGGGGGGCGGCGCGGCGGCGTATCTGGTGTCGTATCTCTCGATGCGCGAGACGATCATGACCCGGAAGATCACGGACCGGGGCGTGCGTGTGATCAGCGAGTACGGCGTGGACGCGCTCGAGGGCACCCTGGTCGGCTCGCGGTTGCAGGCGCCGGTGTCGACCGTGGCCGGGGAGGACACGGTCGCCGACCTGCGCCGGTGGCTCGACTCGGGTGTGCCGGGATCGAGTCACCAGGGCTTCCCGGTGGTGGGCGTCGGCGGGGAGCTGATCGGCGTCATCACCCGTCGTGACCTGCAACCCGCCGCCGGCCCCGAGCTCATCAAGGACTTGATCAAGCGCGAGGCCGTGACCGTGAACGAAAGTCAATCCCTCCGTGCGGCCGCGGACTTGATGGTGGTCCATGGAGTGGGCAGGCTGCCGGTCGTGTCGTCGGCAGATCCGCATGCCATCATCGGCATCATCACCCGCAGTGATCTGCTCCGCGCGCATGAATCGCGCCTAGAGGAGGCGCATCACGCGGTGCAGGGGATCGACGTCCGGCGGCTCTGGGTCGATCGTTCCCGTTGACGGGGTTTCGGCCCCCGGCCATATTCCGAGCACTTGCGGGCGTAATTCAGGGGTAGAATGCCAGCTTCCCAAGCTGGACGTCGCCGGTTCGAATCCGGTCGCCCGCTCTCCCGACCCCAACACCCCAACCCCCTGACCCCGGGCTCACGCCCGGGGCTAGGTGCATCTGGCCCCATGGCCCCCGGTGGTCGGTTGCTAGCCCCGGGCGTCAGCCCGGGGTAGGGCACCCCAATCCCCGGGGTGGCGCCTCCCGCAATCCCGTGAAGATTCGAGGCATCTCAGGCTCAACCTGGAGGGGCCCCATGCGTTGGTCAGCCGTCGTCGCCCTGTCCCTGGCCTTTCCCATCGTGGCGGGCGCCCAGTCCGCCAAGTGTGACCTCGGGCCCAATTTTTTCCGCCTCAACAGTGCGCCCCTGGATCTGCATCTCGCGGAGGAGAAACCCGACCAGCGCGACAGGATGTTGGCGCAGGTCAAGGATCTGGCGGAGCGCTCCATCACCGAGAGTCACCAGGATCAGAACCCCGTCGCCTGGTACTTTCTGGCCCGGTATTACCAGGAGACCCACAATCCCTGGGGCGCGGACACCGCGTTTGCGCGCGCGGAGAAGCTGGCTCCGCAATGTGCGGACACGCTGGTGCAATTCCGGCAAGGCTCGTGGAACGATGCGTTCACCGCGGGGATGACGGCGTGGCAGGCCAGCAAGAACGACTCCGCGGTCATGCTGCTTCAGCTCTCCCGGCGCCTCCTCCCCAGGAACCCCCGGCCGGACTTCCAGCTCGGTCAGCTCTACGCTGGCGCCGGGAACACCGATTCCGCCCTGGTCTATCTCCGCCTGGGTGCGGACGTGGCGGGGAAGGACACGACCTTTGCGACCGGCCGGCATGATGCCTTGACGAGCGCCGCCCGGCTGGCGCTGGCGCAATCCCAGAAGGACCCCGCCATCGCCCGCGCCGCACAAGTCCGGCAATCCCAGGACTCTCTGGGACGGTACCTCGCCAACGACTCCATTCTCCTGGCCCACCGTCTGGCGCAGTCGGCTTCCCGTCACTCGCGCGGAGCGCGCCTCTCCCCGGCCGACCAGAAGTCGTTTGCGGCGGATTCCACCCAGCTGGCGCAGTCCTTCGCGAATGACGTGGCCCTCCGCGCGTCGCTCACCAGCAAGGCAGCTGCCGACACGGGGGCCGTGAAGGCCGCCTACGCTCCCGCCGTCGCGGCCTACCAGAGCCTGCTTTCGGCCTACCCGGCTTCACTCGACGCGGCGGTGAATCTCGCGGCGATTTACGCCCAGAGCGGGCACCCGGAAATGGCGGCGAACGCCTTCGACGCGGTGGTCGCGCACCCGGACCAGGTGGACGAGAGTACCGTGCTTGAGGCCGCCCAGCGGATGGGGAGTGGCGGCCTCGGGGCGGCAGCGCTGAAGCTCTACGCGATGCTGCTGAAGCAGAACCCGAACAACCGCGCGGCCCTGGCCGGCCAGTCTGATGCCCAGCTTCGGATGCACGACGGCGCGGGCGCCGTCGCCTCCGCGCTGAAGGTCATAGCCCTCGATCCGTCGAACCAGCTGGCCACGCGGGCTCTGGGTCAGGCCTACAACCTGGCGGGATCGACCGATTCGGCGAAGAAATACGTGGCGCGCGCGGACACGGGACTCGCCTTCGATATCACGGTCACCCAGTTCCAATCCGATGACGCAGGAGTCACGCTGTCAGGGCTGGCGGCGAACCTGAAGGGCACCCAGTCGGCCCCGGCGAAACTGACGTTCGAATTCCTGGATGCCAAAGGCGCGGTCGTGACCACGCAGATTACTCAGGTGTCTCCCTTGGCGGCGGGAGCCAACAGCCCATTTGAGATCAAAGCCGCGGGGAAGGGAATGGTTGCCTGGCGTTACCGGTTGAATTGAGCGATATTTAGGGGTTCCGAAGTCCAGGCGGGCATTGAAGTTGCGCTCCCTGGGGTGAGAAACTCCTTGAAGTGAAGGGTCGACTGTGATTCGTGTGCAAGCGGTGGCGCCTGATTCCCTGGGGCCGCGCTTGGGCTGGTGCCCGGTACCGAGCTGCTCGCCATCAATGGGCGTCCGCTGGAGGACTTCCTGGACTGGGAGTTCCTCACGGCGGACGACTCGTTTCTCCTGCACGCCCGCCACCCCGGCGGCGAAGAGGTAGAGTACGACGTGGAGCGTCCGGACGAGCTCCCGATGGGCGTCACGGTGGACCCCCCGCGAATTCGCCGCTGTGCCAATCATTGTGACTTCTGCTTCGTGGACGGCAATCCCGAAGGTCGCCGGGAGGTGCTGTACATCCGGGACGACGATTACCGGCTCTCCTTCCGGTACGGCAACTTCGCGACGCTGACAAACCTAAAGCCTTGGGATGTGGCTCGGATCGTAGAGTACCGGCTCTCCCCGATGTACGTCTCGGTGCACGCCACCGATCCCGTGGTGCGCCGCTGGCTGCTCCGGAACCCCGAGGCCCCCCCCATCGTCCCACAGCTCCGGGCCTTCCTGGATGAG
>DATBCM010000247.1:0-1721 GCA_036270455.1 Gemmatimonadales bacterium
CGATCTACCTGGTCCATGGCAAAGGTCGCATCACGTTCGTGAACCGCTCTGACGACGATCAGCTTGGCCGCATCGCTGGGCCAGTCTTCAAGATCGCGCTCCGTCTGCGCGGCCATCATGATGCGCTCGGCATCCCCATGAGCCTTGAGCAACCCGGGCAACTTGGCCTTCGAGGGGCCTTCATCGAATCCCGGTCCCACACTGATCGCCACGATCAAGTCGGCTGGTATGCCCCTCGCGACCTCGATGGGCAACACCGCCCGGAGTCCGCCGTCCGCATAGCGCCGGCCCTCGATCTCCACCGGCTGGTAGTACATCGGCAGAGCACATGACGCCGCCAGGCCCAGGTTGACGGGCACATCTCGCCCACGAGCCCCGAAGAACACGAGATCCCCTGAATCCATGTCTGTGGCCGTCACGGTGAGCGGAATCTTGAAGTCGGAGAAGCGGGAGACGGGAATCAGTTTCGCCAGAGTCTGCGCCCAGACGCCGGGCTTGAGCAGGCTCTTCGCGAAGATGCCTTTGACGAACGCGAGCACATCGGTGGGAGCGACCTCGGGCCGGGAGAGGGCTCTCAGCCGGGCGAGGAACTCGGGGCCGGTCTGGCCCGCCGCCAGTGCCGCCCCGACCACCGCGCCCATGGACGTGCCGACGATGTGCGTCGGCGTGAGTCCCTTCTCCTGCAGGGCCTTCCAGGCACCGATCTGGGCGAGGCTCTTGACGCCGCCGCCGGACAGGACGAGGGTGACCCGAAACGCGGAGCTGGGAACGCGGAACGCGGAACCCGTCACTGGGGCTCCCGGTATAGCTTCCGCGTTCCGACTTCCACGTTCCGCGTTTGGTTACTCACCTCGCCCCTGATCGAACCGGCTCTCCGTCACCCGGTTCGTTCTCCGCTGTTTCGCCCGCTCGTAGCGTCGCTTTTCATCGGGCGACTCGGGCGCAATGGGGGGCACCTCCGTGGGGTGACCCTGGTCGTCGAGGGCGACGTACGTCAGATAGCACGAATTGGTGTGCCGCTTCTCGCCGGTGGTGATGACCTCCGCCATGATCTTCACCCCGATCTCCATCGACGTCCGTCCCGCGAAGTTGACGCGCGACATCGCCGTGACTAGCTCGCCCACCTTGATGGGCTCGCGGAAGTCGACCTTGTCGACCGACACGGTCACGCACTGGTGGCGGGAGTGCCTGATCGCCGCTACCGCGGCCACATGATCGGCCAGCGAGAGAATCACACCGCCGAACACGTTGCCCATGATGTTCGCGTGATGCGGCTCCATCAGCTGGGACATCACCGTCTCGGACTCCCTGGGGTGCCGTGGCTTCATGTCAGTAGTCCACCGGTCGGAGGTAGAATTCGCCGATCGCCGTCTGGGACAGCATCGCCACCGTCGGGAGCCGGCGCTTCCAGTGCGTGGCGTCCAGCCGGCTCCGCACCCGCTCCACGTCTTCGGCCGTGAATCCCAGCGCCTGCACCTCTGGCGGCTTCCGTCCTGAAATCAGCTCGTAGAGGATCCGGTCCGCCTTCGGATACGAAATCCCAAAGTCCCCTTCGTCGGTCTGTCCCGCGACCAGGTCCGCGGTCGCAGGCTTCCCGACGATCACCTCGGGCACGCCGACGTGCCGCGCCAGCGCCCATACCTGCGTCTTGAAGAGATCGCCGAGGGGGTTCACGGGCGGGGTGTCGTCCGCGTGCCACGTGAAGTAGCCGAGCAGGCGCT
>DATBCM010000248.1:0-2644 GCA_036270455.1 Gemmatimonadales bacterium
CATTCCGCATCTCGCACTCTCGCTCGATGCGAACTGGCTCCCCAGCGTGGGTGCCACGCCGGTGCTCTCGTTCCTGGGTCAGATCGACCCCCTGAGCCGAGAGAGCGAGTTTTACGTCAGCGTCGGTGCCGGCCTGATCACTAATCACATCATCTATGCCGACAAGTTTGCCGGCTGGGCTCAGGCCGTCGTGGCCTACCGGACCCATATCCACGAGCTCGCACCCTTCGTGCAGGTGGGACACGCGCTGACGGGGGTCCATCAGTTCGAATTCCTCTTCGGGCTCGCACACCCCCTGGCGCCCTACCTCTTTCACGTGCCTTGAGACGGTTAGTTGTTAGACGGCTAGACGGTTAGTAGCTTCCCTCGACATTCACTAACCGCCTAACCGACTAAGAACTTCATGAGCGATACTCCTCTCGTCACCCATATCTCAGACACCGCCCGGTGGGTGGCGATGTACCGGGCGTTCGAATCCGAACGGCCGGATGCGATCTTCAAGGATCCGTATGCCCGGAAGTTGGCGGGGCCGGTCGGCGAGCGCATCGCAGCCGCCATGGGTGGGACGAAGTTCGCGTGGCCGATGATCGTGCGGACCGCCGTCATGGATGAGATCATCGAGCGGGTGGTGCGTGAGGGCGCGGACACGGTGCTCAACCTCGCCGCCGGGCTCGACGCGCGACCCTGGCGCCTGGACCTCCCCGCCGCCCTCACCTGGTGGGACGTGGACTACCCGGCGATGCAGGACTACAAGCGCCAGGCGATGCAGGGGGAGACGCCGCGGTGCCGGGTCGAATGGGCCGCCGCGGACCTGGCCGACCGGGCCGCGCGTCGCGCTCTCTTCGCCCGGGTGGGACAGGCGGTCCGGCGCGTGCTCGTGGTGTCCGAAGGGCTCCTGGTGTATCTCGATCCGGGCGCGGTGCGGGACCTCGCCACCGACCTCCACGAGCCGGCCTCCTTCCGCCAGTGGCTCATCGATCTCGCCTCCCCGAAGCTCCTGGAGTGGATCAACCGGCGGAACATGGGCAAGGCGACGGCCGCCGGAGGCGCACCGATGAAGTTCGGGCCGGCCGAGGGGACCGCGTACTTTGGGCCCTCGGGCTGGCGGGAGCTCGAGTGGCGGTCGACCGGCGAAGAGGCGCGTCGTCTGCACCGCGAGATGCGGATGGCCTGGCTGTGGCGCTTCCTGGGTCTCATCACCACAGCCAACGCCCGAGAGCGGTGGCGGCGTTTTGCGGGGTTCGCGCTCCTCGAACGGGTGTGAAGTTCGTCTGGAATTGCGACGGCGCCGTTCCTCGGTAAATTCTCGGCTCCCCATCTCTCTCTGCCGAGGCCCTCATGCAGTCAGCTCGTGTTTCCGCCCTGCTCCTCGCCGCGCTGGTGGCGTCCTGTGACCGCACCCCGCCCCCACCCGCCGCGCAGGCCTCGGCGAACTCTCTCCGCATCGTCGCGAACGACTTTTCGTACGTGAGCCCCGACACCGTATCCGCCGGCCTGACCAACATCGTGATGGTGAACAACGGCAAGGAGCCTCACCAGGCCGCGATCTTCAGAATGGACTCCGTCAAGACGACAGCCGAGATCCAGGCCGGGCTGATGTCCAACACCATTCCGAGCTGGGTCATCATCACCGGCGGCCCGAACGGCGCCGACCCCGGCGACTCGAGCAACGTGGCGGCGGTGTTGAAGGCCGGGAACTACATGATGGTCTGCTTCATGTCGGGCGCCGACGGTAAGCCGCATCTCATGAAGGGCATGACCAAGCCGTTCGTCGTGAAGCCCGCCGGGGCCGCGATGGCGCTCCCGAACGCCGACGTTACGGTCACCACCAAGGACTTCGCCTTCGAGGTGTCCCCTGCCATCACGGCCGGGACCCACACCATCCGCCTCGTGAATTCCGGCCCGCAGCTGCACGAGATCACTCTGGTCAAGATGGCGAAGGGAAAGACCATGAAGGACGCGCAGACCTGGATGGCGGCGGGCATGAAGGGCATGCCGCCGTTCACGTCCTTCGGCGGCATCGCGGGACTTGCGGTGGGCCAGGCCGCGAACTTCACGGCCACTTTCACTCCAGGTGACTACGTCATGCTCTGCTTTGTGCCGGATACGAAGGATGGAAAGGCCCACCTCGAGCACGGCATGGTGCTGCCCTTCAAGGTGAGCTGAGCTAGAACAGGGCGAGCTGGCACACCGGCTGAAAACTCTGCCGGTGATGCCGCGTCGGGCCAAGGGTTGCGACGGCCGCGAGATGATCCGCGGTCGCGTAACCCTTGTTCGTTTCCCACGCATAGCCCGGGTGCCGGGCGGCGAGGCGGGCCATCAGGAAGTCGCGGACCGTCTTGGCGATGATGGACGCGGCGGCGATGGACGAGCACTTGGCGTCTCCGTCCACGATTGCCAGGTGGGGGCGTCCCAGCTCGGGGACCGGCATCCCGTCGATTAGCACATCGGTGGGGTCGAGCCCCAGCCGGGACAGCGCTCGGCGCATGGCGATGATGGTGGCACGGCGGATGTTCCAGCGGTCGATCTCGTGCACACTGGCCGCGCCGATGCCGATGGCGCGGGCCCGGGAGCGGATCTCGAGGGCCAGGCGGTCGCGGGCCTTGGCGGTCAGGACTTTCGAGTCGTTGAGCCCCCGGATGGG
>DATBCM010000249.1:0-4597 GCA_036270455.1 Gemmatimonadales bacterium
GTCTCTTTCACCGGCTCCACGACCAGTCCGGGATAGGTCACGCCCGGATGCGCGTGCGCCAGCCCGACGTCGATGTCCCCACGCACGATAGCCGGAGCCTGGAGTGGCGTCGACACCTCTTCGATCACCACGTGCACGTGCGGGTGACGCTGCGCCACGTCGGTCAGGACCCGCGTCAGCAGTTCCCCGGTGGTGAGCGTCGCCACCGCGCCGATGACGCACCGCCCCTCCATGCCTCGCCGCGCCCGCGTGGTGTCGAGCACGATCTGCTCGAGTCCCGCGAGGATCCCCGGGCACTCGCCCGCCAACGAGTTCCCCGCGGGGGTGAGGTGCACGCCCCGGGCGGTCCGTTCCAGCAACTGGAGGCCGATGGCGTGTTCGAGCTCCTTGAGCTGCCGGGACAGCGCCGGCTGCGTGACGCCCAGGCGCACGGCGGCGCGCCCGATGGTCTGCGCGGCGGCGACCTCGAGCAGGGCGCGGAGATGGCGGATTTCCATGAGCGCCGGCACCGAGCCGAGGGGCGCCTGTCTGGTCTTCCGTGCGGGGGGGAACGGCGGGAGGTGCGGCTCGCGGCGCAGGCAGGCGTGCGGGTGATCGCGGACCGCATCGATGATGCGCTCCAGAACCCGCCGCAACACCGGCCGCTTGTCGTCGCGCCGCCAGATGGCCGCCGCCCGGACCTTGGGGGCCGCGTCGGCGAGGGCCACCACGGACGTCCCTTGCGGCGGCGAGACCGACCGGGCCCGGCCGATCAACGACCACCCCCGGCCCGCGGACACCGCCAGGTGCCCGTCCCGGAGACCGACATCGACCACGAGCAGGGGGGAGCGCAGGCCGCCCTTGCGGAGCACCGCCATGATCTCGTCGAGCACGCCGGGCGACAAGGCCCGCTGAGGAATAATGAGGGGATAGTCGCCGAGCTCCGTCAGCTTCAGTCGCCGCCGCCCCGCGAGCGGATGGCCGTGGGGCAGAATGACGTGATCGAGATACTCATCCCAGAGCGGCTCACTGAGCAGGTCCGGATCTTCCGCGGCCGCCATGGCCAACGCGATGTCGATGGTACCCGCGCGGACCTGCTCCACGGTGTCCGGAGGATCCAGATCCTCCACCGCGATGGTGATCTCGGGATCCTCCTGGTGCAGGCGCTCTTCCACCACCGCCGGAATGCCCGCCGCGATGATCGTGAGCATCGCGCCGATCGATACTCGGCCGCGCCGGCCTTCACTCGTTGCTTCCGCGCGAGCGATGGCGAACCCGAGGGTGACGAGGAGGTTGGCGGCGCCCCGGGCAAACGCCTGGCCCGCGGCCGTCGGCGTCACGCCCTTGGAATGGCGCTCCAGGAGCGAGACGCCGAGCTCGCGTTCCAGCTCGTGGATTTGGCGGGAGAGGGCGGGTTGGGCCAGATGGGCCCGGACGGCGGCGCGGGAGAGACTCCGCGTCTCAGAGACTGCAATGAAGTTCCGGAAATCCCGAAGGAGCATCGGACCTCTTGGCCATGCGCCTGCGGTATCGAAGCCCAAGCGGATCGGTATTTCCGGACGACCGACCCCACCGGCTAAGATGACCGTCGACGATTACGCGGGCCCGCGACGGGCCCCGAGGAGACCATACGTTCGCTCAAACTGCATCGCTAGAGGCCTGCGAGCCGGGGCAGCACCTGAACGCCCTGCGTGAAGTGGCCCATACCGCCAGCCGCGCGGCCTCCGGGGCGTTGTCCCGGTCCCTGCGCCGGCGCGTGACCGTTACGGTGCCGGAGTTCGCGGTGTCGCTGCTGGAGCAGCTGCCCGCGGTCCTGGGCCACGCCGATCGCCCGCTCGTGTCCGTCACGGCCCAGCTCCTCGGCGACATTTCGGGCCCCCTGGCGTGGGTCATGCCCGCTCCGGAAGCGAAGCGGCTGGCCGGCGCGCTCCTGACGCGCGAGCCCGACTCGATCGCCTTGGACGACACGGCAATTCACGCCGTGTTGATCCGGAGTGCGCACACCCTGGCCGCCGCCTATGCGGACGTGCTGGGTGCGCTCACGCACGGCGTCGTCTTTCTCTCGGTCCCCGAGCTCGTCCGGGGACCCCTCGGTCACCTGGTGACCCGTCCCGCTCTCGCATCCGATTCCCGGTATCCGAACCAGCTGAGCGTGTGCGTCGGATCCAGTCTCCGGTTCGACGATGAGGGGCTCGCGGTCATGGGGCACCTGGTCTATCTGCCGCATCATCCGGCCTTCGGCCGCATTCTTCGCGCGCTGGCTGACTGATGACCCGACGGTTTCCCTTGCCCCCCACGCGGGCGGGCATTCCTGCGTGCGTGTGGTTTTCGATCGGCGCGTTCGTCCCGGCTCTGGTAGCGACGTTGTGGGGATCACGTTCCCCCTTGCCCGAGCAGCTCGCCACGTGGGCGCTGGCCGTGGCCATCTCCACCTGGACCGTGAACCGGTGGCTCACCGGCCGCCTCGCGTGCCCCACGGACCCGCGGGTGCGCGATCTCTTTGAGGGTGTTCCCGTCGGCCTGTATCGCAGCACGCCGGACGGCCGGGTCCTCGACGCCAACCGGAACCTGGTCGAACTCCTGGGCTATCCCAGCCGGAGCACCTTGCTCGCCACGTCGGCGGCCCGGCTGTACGTCGACCCCAACGACCGGGAGCGCTGGAAGGCGATCGTCCACGAGAAGGGTGAAGTCCGCGCCTTCGAAATGCGGATGCGGCGTCACTCCGGTGGATCGATTTGGGTCAGGCAGAGTGTCCGGGCCGTCCGGGACGCCGAAGGCGGCATCGAGTACGAGGGCGCGGTCGAGGATATCACCGAGCGGACCTGCGCCGAGCGGGCGCTCCGGGTCAATGAGGAGCGGTACGGCGCGGCGTTCGAGCAGGCCGCCATCGGTCTGGCCGAAGTGTCACCGGCGGGGCGCTTTCTCCGGGTCAACCGCTATCTCTGCGAGCGCCTCGGATACTCGGAGGCCGAGCTCCTCCAGAAGACCGTCATCGACATCACGCACCCCGATGATGTGGCCGCGACGCGCGAGTACCTCACCGACGCGCCGGAGCACGCCGGCCCCCTCCGGCGGGAGAAACGCTACCTCCGGAAGGACGGCGCGCCGATCTGGTCGTCGCTGACCACGTCGCTGGTGCGGACCCCCGATGGCGAGCCGTCGTTCTTCATTACCGTGATCGAAGACCTGACCGACCGGAAGCGACTCGAGGCCCAGCTCCTGCATTCCCAGAAGCTCGAGGCCGTGGGTCAGCTCGCCGGCGGCGTGGCACACGACTTCTCCAACTTGATCGGCGCCATTCAGGGATACGCCCAGCTGGTCGAGCGGACCCTCGCTCCCGAAGATCCCCGGCGCGCCGACATCGGCGAGATCCAGAAAGCGGGACAGCGGGCCGCGGGGTTGATCCACCAGCTGCTGACGTTCGCGCGCCGGCAGGAGACCCAGCCGCAGCTGATCGAACCGAATGGCCTGCTCACCAATCTCGGCCGCCTCGTGACCCGGGTCCTCGGCTCGAACATCAAGGTGTCGTGGGGCCTGGCCGACGACCTGCCCGCCATCAAGGTGGACCCGGGCCAGTTCGAGCAGGTGATCCTCAACCTGGCGATCAACGCCCGCGACGCGATGCCGGAGGGCGGTACCCTCGGCATCGAAACATCCCTGGTGCAGGTGGACCAGAGTCACGTCTCGCGGCAGCGCGGCTCGCGCGTGGGCCCGCACGTCGTGGTCACCATTTCCGACACGGGGGTGGGCATGCCGCGCGAAGTCATGGACCGGATCTTCGAGCCTTTCTTCACCACCAAAGGCCCCGACCGGGGAACCGGGCTCGGACTGGCGATCTGTTACGGCATCGTGAAGCAGGCCGGCGGCAACATCTGGGTCTACAGCGAGCCCGGACATGGGACGACGTTCCGGCTGTACTTCCCGGCGGCCCTGGAAGCCGCGGGCCCCAGCGCCCAGCCCGAGGCGGATCCCGAGCTTCCCGGTGGGACCGAACGGATTCTGCTGGTCGAAGACGATGCCCAGATGCGGGCGCTCGCGATCCGCGTCCTCACCGATTGCGGATACCAGGTCATCGCCGCTCCGGACGCCGAGACGGCCATGGCGGAGGTGGCGTCGGGGGCCATCGATCCGGCACTCCTTCTGACCGATCTCATTTTGCCGGGCCTGACGGGACTCCAGATGGCCCAGGCGCTGCGGGCCGAATTGCCGGCGTTGCGGGTGCTCTGCATGACGGGCCAGGCCGATCGGGTCTCGTCGTCGAGCCGCCGCGAGCAGGGATTCGCCTTAATCGAAAAGCCGTTTACGGCGCAGGCAATGGCACGGGCGGTGCGAGACTGTCTCGATAAGCGGTAGATTCTTCGGGATGACACCCAAACTGGCCCTCGCGTTGACGTGGGCGACGCTGCTCGCCGTCCCCCTGACGACCGCCGGAGCCCAGCAGGATGGGGGGAACGGAGACGAACCCCACCCGCACGGCCGCGCGTTTGCTCCGGGCAACGGCGCGGGGTGGACGTTCGGCTACCCGACGGTCGACGCCAACGCCGGCCTCTTCGACAACCTGGGCTCGAACGGCGGTACGGGCATCCGGAAACTGTTCCTCCGGGTGCATGCAGGAATG
>DATBCM010000250.1:0-2440 GCA_036270455.1 Gemmatimonadales bacterium
CTCCCTCTCCGAAGCGCACGCCGAAAAGATCTGCAAGGTGATGGATACCGCCCTGAAGGTCGGGGCGCCCGTCATCGGCCTCAACGATTCGGGCGGCGCCCGGATTCAGGAAGGCGTCGCGTCCCTCGGCGGCTACGCCGAGATCTTCCTGAGAAATACGCTCGCCTCCGGGGTCGTCCCGCAGATCAGCGCGATCCTCGGGCCCTGCGCGGGGGGCGCCGTCTACAGTCCCGCGCTCACGGATTTCGTGTTCATGGTGCGGGGCATCTCGTACATGTTCGTGACCGGCCCCGATATTGTGAAGACCGTCACGCATGAAGACGTGGATTTCGAAGGCCTGGGCGGGGCCGACGTCCACGGGGCCACCTCCGGGGTCGCGCACTTCGTCCACGACGCCGAGCTGGAAGCGATCGCCGCCATCCGGACCCTGTTGTCCTTCCTGCCTTCCAACAATCTCGAAACGCCTCCGGCCCGGGCGTGCACCGATCCGGTGGACCGGCGGGACGAGGCGCTCCTCGACCTCGTGCCCGACACCCCCAACAAGCCGTACGACATGCGGGAGGCGATCACGCGCGTCGTGGACGACGGGGACTTCTTCGAAGTGCAGAAGGACTACGCCGGGAATCTCCTGGTGGGCCTGGCGCGGCTGGCCGGGAGGCCGGTGGGGATCGTCGCGAACCAGCCGGCGGTGCTGGCGGGGGCGCTGGACATCGGCGCGTCCCTCAAGGGCGCGCGATTCATCCGGTTCTGCGACGCCTTCAATATTCCTCTCGTCACGTTCGAGGATGTGCCCGGGTTTCTGCCCGGGGTGGGGCAGGAGCATGGCGGCATCATCAAGCATGGCGCCAAGCTGCTCTACGCCTACTGCGAAGCCACGGTCCCGAAGCTCACGGTCATCACCCGGAAGGCGTACGGGGGCGCGTACGACGTGCTGTCCTCGAAGCACATCCGCGGCGACTACAACGTGGCCTGGCCCACGGCGGAAATCGCGGTGATGGGAGCCGAGGGAGCGGTGAAGATTCTGTTCAAAGGTGAGTCCAGCGAGGCACGGATTCAGGAGTACCGCTCGAAGTTCGCGCATCCGTATCAGGCGGCGTCGCGGGGGTACGTCGATGATGTGATCGACCCGCGCGATACCCGTCCCCGGCTGGTAGACGCGTTGGTCGCGCTCGCGACCAAGCGGGACAAGAATCCGCCGAAGAAACATGGCAGCATTCCTCTTTAAGGCCCTCCTCGCCGCTCAGCTGGCCCAGGCGCAGGTGCCGTCCCCCGATTCCCTCGCGGTGCTCGCGAACCGGGTCGCACATGACTCGGGGGACGCCGCGGCGTGGCTCGCGCTCGCGCGCGCCCAGCTCCGCGCCGCGGACGCCTATCACACGCACGCCGGCCCTCCCGACACCACGTGGGCGCGCGGGATGCTCCTGTCGGCCGAGGCGGCCTTCGGACGGGCGGCGGCGCTTCGGCCCGGCCTGGGTCTCGGGGACTCGGCGGCGACCTACCGCGTGGTCGCGCGTGGCGAGCTCGCGACGCTCGCCTGGGAGTTGGGGGATACCGCGGCCGTCGATACCACCTGGCAGGGATTGCCCACGGGGTCGCGTCTGCCGCCCGTGCTCGAGGAGGTGGCCGAGAACATCTTGAGAGGATGCCCGGCGCACGCGGTGCTCTTCACCGACAACGACGTAGTCTCCGCGGCCGCCCAATACCTGCGCTTTCATCATGACCTCCGGCCGGACGTGCTGCCGGTGCCGATGACCAGGTACCGGACCGATTCGGTCTTCGCCGCGCGCGTCGCGAAGGACGCCGGACTCAAAAAGCCGCCGCGACGCTCGGAAACCACCGAGTCCCGGATCCTCGCGCTCGGCACGCTGCGCCCGGTGTGCGCCGGGATCGACTTCGGCGCGCCTCCCGGCGGACATGGGCGGATCGAGTGGCACGCACACCCCTTCGTGTGGGTGGCGGGGAAGAACGCGTCCGGTGGCCCCGAGGTCCCGGCGGCCGACTTCGTCTTTGCGGCCCTGAAGTTCTCCATCGACGCCAACGATCCCTGGGCCCGCTTCGCGCTCGACCTGTACCGCCACGCGGCCCGCCTCTCGCCATCCCTCTGCCAGCCACTGGCCAACTACGGCATTCCCCGGAGCAAGAGCGGATGCCGGAGCTGAAGCGTGTCCTCGTCGCCAACCGGGGCGAGATCGCACTCCGGATCATCCGGGCCTGCCACGAGGAGGGGCTCGAGGCGGTCGCGGTCTACTCGGACGCGGACCGGCTGTCCCCGCACGTGCGCGCCGCGAACCGGGCCGTCCATCTGGGAGCCGCACCGGCCTCCGAGTCCTACCTCAACATCGCGAAGCTGATCGCCGCCGCGAAGGACACGGGGTGTCAGGCGGTGCACCCCGGATATGGGTTCCTCTCCGAACGGGCGCCCTTTGCCGCGGCGGTCCGG
>DATBCM010000251.1:0-1787 GCA_036270455.1 Gemmatimonadales bacterium
CTTCCGGCACCGCGACACCGTGCAAGTCAAAGCGGCCTCGCGCGCGCGACGCTCCGGAATGATCGAGACCTTCCCGCCCGAGCGCGCCGATCCGGCGGTGTCGGCCATGCGCGTACGGCTCGTCGGGGCTCCGCTGTCCGCCTTCGACGTGGCCGGGGGCGGCCAGACCCTGTCGGGTGACACCGTGACCGTGCGACGGATCCCCCTGGACAGCCTGGTCCCCCGGTACCGGGTACCGCTGCACGACACGGCGTTCGCTCAGACCCTGCAATCCGAGCCGCTGATCCCCGTGGCGACCATGGACTTCGGCTTCCCGCTGATGCGGCTGATCGGCCAGGAGCGGGAGCCCATCAAAGTCGCCGGACTGATCACCCACTGGGTGGCCCAAACTGCCAGGCACGATACCACGACCCTCCGCCCCGAGGCCCTTCTCTCCCTGTCCTCGGGGAAGGGTGATCTCGACGGCGTGAACACCCTCTTCATTACTATGGCGCGCTCGGTGGGGATGCCCGCGCGGCGCGTGGCGGGGGTACGCCGGGTCGGGGGTCGTTTCTACTATTCCGAGTGGGCGGAAGTGTGGCTCGGACAATGGGTTCCCGTGGATGCCTATGATGACCAATTCCCCGCCGACGCGTCCCATCTGCGGCTGCTGATCGGGATGCCGGGCCGCCGGGCCGTGATGATTACCCGGCTGGGGACGCTCACCCTCGAGGCGCAATGATTCAGCTCGAAGGCCTGACCAAGCACTACGGTTCCTTCGTCGCGGTCGACCACATTTCGCTGACCGTGGGTAAGGGCCTCCTCTACGGATGCCTGGGCCCCAACGGCGCGGGCAAGACCACGACCCTCCGGATGATCGCCGGCATCCTGCGGCCCACCGACGGCCGGGTCCTGCTCGATGGCGACGATGTCCACCGCACGCCGCTCGTCGCAAAACAGAAGCTCGGCTTCATCCCCGACCGCCCCTTCGTGTATGACAAGCTCACCGGGGGCGAGTTCCTGCGGTTCGTCGCGGGACTGTACGGCCAGGATGGTGACGTCGTCGAGCGCCGCATCACCGAGCTCCTCGATGTCTTCGAGCTGTCGAGCTGGAAGGACGAGCTGGTGGAGTCGTACAGCCACGGCATGCGACAGAAGCTCATCATCTCGAGCGCGCTGATCCACCGGCCGGCGGTGATCGTCGTGGACGAACCGATGGTGGGGCTCGATCCCAAAGCCGCGCGACTGCTCAAAGACATCTTCCGCCAGTTCGTGAACCGCGGCGGCACCGTGCTCATGAGCACGCACACCCTCGAAGTGGCCGAGGCGATGTGTGACCGGATCGCGATCGTCCAACATGGGAAGATCGTGGCCGAGGGCACCGTCGACGACATCCGGAAGCAGCACCAGGCGGGGGACGCGAGCCTCGAGGAGCTGTTCCTCAAGCTCACCGGCGGCGCGCAGGCCAAGGAGCTGGCCGAGGTGCTCGGCAAGTGAACCAGCCATCCCTCGCACACGTCCTGCAGCCCAAATGGCGTACTGCGCTCCAACGCCTGCGCCAGGAACGGTCACAAAGCGGCGGGGGCAAAGCGTTGCTCCTGGTCACAGTCGGGCTCGCGTTCTTCGCCGGCGTGTTCGTCGTGCTCTACGTCATCCTGCGGTATTTCCGGGGCGTCGAAGAACTCGGCCCCCTGCTCGCGGGGAAGATGCTGGGCCTCGCGCTGCTGTCGTTCATCTCGATCCTGGTCCTATTGAACGTCATCACGGCCCTCTCGAGCTTCTTCCTGGCCAAGGACCTGGATCTTCTG
>DATBCM010000252.1:0-2299 GCA_036270455.1 Gemmatimonadales bacterium
GCCGATCTTTCACAAGGGGCAGATGCTCTACAACCTGCACGCCGCCCGCCATGCCATGCGCAAAGCCGAGCGGGCCGTGCTGGTCGAGGGGTACTTCGACACCATCCGGCTCTCCCTTGCGGGCATCGAAGAGGTCGTCGCCCCCCTCGGCACCGGACTCACCAGCGATCAGGCGGAGCTGCTCAAGCGGCATAGCGAACACGTCATCCTTCTCTATGACTCGGATGAAGCCGGCCTGCGTGCGACCTTCCGCGCGGGGGACGAGCTCCTGCATCATGGCTTGCGGGTGAGCGTCGCGACCCTCCCGGAGGGCGAGGATCCGGACACGCTCGTCCAGCGGGATGGCGGGGCGGCGCTGGAGCGGGTCCTCAAGGATGCGATCGACGTCTTCGACCGGAAGCTGCAAATCCTGGATGCGCGCGGGATGTTCGGGACCATACCCGGCCGCCGCCGGGCCCTGGACCGACTCCTCCCCACCATCCGAGCCGCCTCGGACCCGCTCACCCGGGACCTGTACATCACGCGGGCGGCGGAGGCCGCGCACATCCGCAAGGAGACCCTGGAGCGGGAAGCCCAGGTGCAGGGGTCCGGGGTCAGGCGTCAGGCCTCAGGAACGTCGACCTCGTCCAGCCCGGCCGCGCCGCCCCCCGCCGCACCGGCCGACGCGGAGCGCGCGCTCATCCTCGCGCTCCTGGCCGGAGAACCGTGGACCAGCCGTGTGCTGGAGAGCGTGTCCGCCGAGGTGTTCGAGTATCCGTCCTACCGCAAGGTGTTCGAGGCAATCCGGCAGGGCACGCGGGACGCGTTGGAGGGTGATGCGGCGGCGATGCTGGAGCATCTGATGGGACTCAAACTGGACGCGGCGAGTGTGGGGGACGTCGTGGAGACGGCCATCCGGGACATCCGGGCTCGTCCGCTCACGGAGCGACTCGAGTCGTTTGACCGGAGGATCTCGCTGGCGAGTCCCGAAGAGCAGCGCGCGCTGATCGAGGAAAAGAAGAAGGCAGCCGCCGAACGGAACGCCGTCAAACCCACGTACAAGATCACGTCGAGGAGGAAGGGTGCACCCGGATCTTGAAGCCCTGTTGATGCTCCAGCAGAAGGATGAAGCCGTCCGTGCCACGGACCACGCCCTGGCGGCGCTGGGACCGGAGCTGGCGCGCCTGGACCAGGCGCTCCAGAGCATGGAACAGCAGCTCGAGATGGCGCGCCGCGGGATTCAGGACGCCACGGGGCGGCGTGGTGAGCTGGAAGGGAAGATTGCGAACTACAAAGGGATGCAGGACGCACGGCGGCAGCGGCTCGAATGGGTCAAAGGGGCCAAGGAAGCCCAGTTGCTGATGGCCGAGCTCGACCTGACGCGCACCGTGATCGCCAAGGAAGAAGTCGAGTTCCTCCGGTCGGGGGACGCGGTCACCGAGGCGGAACGAAGAGCGGCCGAAGCGGAGAAGGGAGTGGAGGACGTGCGCGAGGCGCAGCGAGCGGACCGGGAGATCATCGCCGGCAAACGGGAGGCCATCATGGCTGAACGGGAGCGGGCGGTGACGAGCCGGGAGCAGGCCGCGAAGCAGGTTCAGGCGTCCCTGCTCACCCGCTACGAAAAGATCCGGAAGGGAAAAGCACCCGTCGCGGTCTATCCGCTCCATGGCGGCTCCTGCGGGCATTGCTTTACCGCGGTGCCGAGCCAGCGCCGCGTACTCATCCAGCGCGGCGCCACCATCGAAGGCTGCGAGGCCTGCGGCGTGCTGCTCTACGTAGCATGATTCCCGCCAAGTGGGCCCTCGCGGCCACGCCGGATCCGGCGGCCATCCACGATCTGTCGGCGGCGCTGACGATCCCCGAGCCTCTCGCGGCGCTCCTGATTCAGCGGGGCCTCGGAGAGGCCGACCTCGCCAAGGCGTTCCTCCGGCCCGAGCTGGAGCGGCTCTCGAATCCACTTGAGTGGACCGGAATGCGACGGGCGGTGGACCTCATCGTGCAGGCGATCCGGGATCGCGCGCCGATCCTGGTGCACGGCGACTACGACGTGGATGGGCAGTGCGCGTCCTCCATGTTGACCCGCGTCCTGCGCGCCGCGGGCGGCACCGTGCATGCCTTCGTTCCGCACCGGCTCCGGGACGGCTACGACTTCGGACCCGCCGGACTCGCGAAGGCCGCGAGCGTGGGTGCGCGGCTGATCATCACGTGTGACTGCGGGATCACCGCGGTCGAGACGGTCACCCAGGCGCGCGCGGCGGGGCACCAGGTGATCGTCACCGATCATCACCTGCCCGGCGATGCCCTCCCGGATGCCGACGCG
>DATBCM010000253.1:0-9796 GCA_036270455.1 Gemmatimonadales bacterium
CTCAGATCTCGACGCGCAAGTGGAGCAGGACGTGCGCGTGACCTACGCGACGGCCGCCACGGCCCTGGCGCAGGCGGTCTACCTCCGGGATCAGCTGCTCCCCGAGGCCCACCGTGCCTACGACATCGCGCTCACCAGCTACGGACTGGGCGGTTCCTCGGCGCTCGACGTGCTCGACGCCCGCCGGACCCTGCTCGATGCCGAAAGCCAATTCGCCGACGCGCTGGGCGCCGCCAACGATGCCCGCGCCGACCTCGAGCGGGCCGTCGCCGGCCCCTTTGACGCCGCTTCTGCCGGAGTTCCCAATGTCCACTAAACGGATTCGTCTCTGCGCCGGTGCTCTCGTCCTCCTGATTGCGGGGTGCGCCAAGTCGAGGGCTCCGGCCGACGACCACCCGGGAGCCTTCGGACTCACCGAGAACCAGCGCGCCCGCATTCACCTGGCCCCGGTGGCGCAGGTCAGTTTTCAGCCCTCCGTCTCGGTCTCCGGCACGGTCGCCTTCGACGGCGATCACAGCACCCAGGTCCTGGCCCCGATCTCCGGTCCGGTCTCGCGGATCCTGGTGGAGCCGGGCGCTCAGGTCGCGGCGGGCCAACCGCTGGCCTACGTGTCGTCCCCGGATTTCGCCGCCGCCCTGGCGACGTACCGGAAGGCCAACGCCACGGCAATCAACTTGAACCGGATCGCGACCCGCGACTCGGTGCTGTTCGCCAATGACGCCCTGGCCCGCCAGGATCTCGAGCAGGCGCAGACCGACGCCGCCTCGGCGAGCGCCGACCGCGACGCCGCCCTCGACCAGCTCCGCGCCATCGGCGTGGACTCGGCCGGGATCGCGGCGATCCGGGACAACAAGAACGCCACCATTCCCCAGGGCGTGATCCGCGCGCCCCTGCCCGGCACGGTCGTGGAGCGGTTGATCACACCCGGACAGCTGCTCCAGGCGGGCCAGACGCCCTGCTTTACGGTCGCGGGCCTCGCGACCATGTGGGTGATGGGCAACGTGTTCGAGCATGACCTGCCCGATGTGGCCGTCGGGGACCCGGCCGACATCAACCCCAGCGCCGGGACCAGGGCCTATCACGGCCGGGTGGACTACGTCGGCGCGCTGGTGAATCCCGACACCCGGGCGACCTCGGTGCGGATCGTGACGGGCAATCCCGACCAGGGACTCAAGAGGGACATGTACGTCTCGGTGACGATCGACTCCCGCCGGGCCCGCACCGGCCTCCTGGTCCCGGTAGGCGCGGTGCTCCGCGACGATCAGAATCTGCCGTTTGTGTTCCTCGCCAAGGCCGACAGCTCCTTCGAGCGCCGGTCCGTCGGTTTGGGCAACCGCATCGGCGACCGGTTCGAAGTGACCTCGGGACTCTCGGCGAGTGATCAGATCATCACCGAGGGCGGGCTGTTCCTGCAGTTCGCGGAAAACCAATGAGCGATCAGCTGCCCCCTTCCCCCCACGGGGCGCGGACCCGCTCAGCGATCAACCGGATCGTCTCGTCGTCCCTGCGGCAGCCGTTCCTGGTCGGGCTGATGACGGTGCTGATCATCGGCGTGGGATTCTGGTCGTTCAGCCGTCTGCCGGTGGACGCCTACCCCGATCTCTCGCCCACCAGGGTCGAGATCATCACCCAGTGGCCGGGGCACGCGGCGGAAGAAGTGGAGCGGCTGATCACGGTCCCGGTGGAGGTCGAGATGAACGGCCTCCCGCGCATGCAGGTGGTCCGTTCGGTTTCCCTGTACGGTCTATCGGACGTCACCATGACGTTCGCGGACGGCACCGACGATTACTTCGCCCGCCAACAGGTGTTCGAGCGGATCCCCGATCTCGCTCTGCCCGACGGGGTCTCCCCGTCCGTGTCGCCCCTGTTCTCGCCCTCGGGGCTGGTCTACCGGTACGTCCTACAGAGTCCCGACCGCTCCGCGATGGATTTGAAGATCATCAACGACTGGGTGGTCAGCCGCCAATACAAGGCGGTGCCCGGTGTCGCGGACGAATCCGGTCTGGGCGGGGAGACGTTTCAGTACCAGATCCTGCTCAACCCGACCCGACTCGCGGGGGCGGGGCTATCCGTATCCGATGTGGAAACCGCACTCGCAGCGAACAACGGGAACGCTGGGGGCGGGTTCTACTCTGAGGGCGGGCAGTTCTACTACATCCGCGGCTTGGGCCGCATCGCCACCCCCGAGGATATCGGCAACACCGTTCTCGCGACCCGCAACGGCACGCCGATCCTGGTCAAGGACGTCGGGCAGGTCGTGGTCGGTCACGCCCCGCGCCTCGGACAATTCGGGTTCAATGGGAAGAACGACGCCGTCGAGGGCGTGATCCTGATGCGGCGCGGGGAGCAGACGCAGACGGTCCTGAAGGGCGTCGAAGCGAAGACGGAGGAGTTGAACACGTCGCTCCTTCCGAAAGACGTGAAGGTCCTTCCTTTCTACGACCGTTCGGATCTCGTGGCTCTTACCACCCACACCGTGGAGGGAAACCTCGCTCGCGGCATCCTGCTCGTCGTGGTGGTGTTGATTTTTTTTCTGTACGACGTCCGGTCGGGACTGATCGTCGGCGTCACCATCCCCTTGTCCCTGTTCTTCGCCTTCATCGGTCTCGACCTCCGTCACATCCCGGCCAACCTCCTGTCCATTGGCGCGATCGACTTCGGCATTCTGGTGGACGGCGCGGTGGTGATGGTCGAAAACATCCACCGCCAGCTGTCGTTGCGGCACGGCACGGATTACAAGATCCGCGAAGTCATCGCGGACGCCGCGTCCGAGGTCGACCGGCCGATCTTCTACGCGGTGGCGGTGATCATCGCGGGGTTTCTGCCCATCTATGTGCTGCAGGGACCGTCCGGTAAACTGTTTTCGCCCATGGCGGACACGACGATCTTCGCACTGGTCGGGTCCCTGATCGTGACCCTCACGGTGCTGCCCGTGCTCTGCGCCTGGATCCTTTCGCGGGGCGTTCAGGAGCGACGGAATCCCGGCTTTGAGTGGCTCAAGGGTCACTATCAACGCGGGCTCGACTGGTGCCTCGCGCGGCCCAAGGCGGTGCTGGGATGGTCCGTCGGTCTGTTCGTGGCCACCATGCTCCTCATTCCCGGCATCGGCGCGGAGTTCATGCCGCATCTGGACGAGGGCGCGATCTGGGTCCGGGCGACGATGCCGTACACCATTTCGTTCGAAGAGTCGGCGCGCATCGTCCCGCAGATCCGCGCCATCCTGAAGAGCTTCCCCATGGTGACGGATGTCGCATCCGAGCATGGTCGCCCCGATGACGGGACGGATCCGACCGGATTCTTCAACGCCGAGTTCTATGTGGGGTTGAAGCCGTACAGCGACTGGACCGGGCCGCTCCGGAGCAAGCAGGCGCTGATTGCAGCGATCAACTCCCGGCTCGCGACGTTCCCGGGGATCATCTTCAATTTCACGCAGCCTGCCGAAGACGCCGTGGACGAAGCGGAGACCGGATTGAAGAGCGCGCTGGATGTGAAGGTGTTCGGTCCCGATCTCGACACCCTGCAGGCAATCGGGCTCGACGTGAAAAAGGCGCTCGAAAACGTCCGCGGCTTCACCCAGCTGACGCTGGTCCAGGAGCTCGGCCAGCCCTCCCTCGCCATTACGCCAGACCGGGCGAGGATCGCGCGGTATGGACTCAATATCGCCGACGTGAACGGTGTGATCGAAGCGGCGGTGGGTGGCGATGCAGCGACCCAAGTGGTGCAAGGCGAGCGATCGTTCGATCTGGTGGTCCGCCTCGATTCTGAGTTCCGGGAAACACCGGAGGCCATCGGCACGATCCCCCTCGCGACGCCGGGCGGCCAACACATCCCGCTGCGGGAGCTCGCGAACATTCAGGTCTCGAACGGCGCGTCCTTCATCTACCGGCAGGACAACAGCCGGTTCATCGGGATTCAGTACTCGGTCGAGGGACGGGACCTGGCCAGCGCCGTACGCGACGGCGAGGCGCGAGTCGGAGCCCGGGTGAAGGTGCCTCCCGGCTACCGTCTGGTGTGGGGCGGTGAGTACCAGGAGTACACCGCGTCGCGGCGGCAGCTGCAGGTGATCGTACCGCTGACCCTGCTGCTGATCTTTCTCATCCTGTTCGCGCTGTACAGCAACGTGAAGTTCCCGATCATCACGGTGGCCGGCGTGCTGCTCTCCGCACCCATCGGCGGACTCGCGACGCTGTGGCTCACGGGGACGCCGTTCTCGGTGTCCTCCGTGATCGGGTTCCTGGCCCTCTTCGGCGTGTCCGTCCAGACGGCGGTGGTGTACATCTCCTACGCGAACGAGCTGCGGGGGGACGGCATGCCCATCGCGCAGGCCACCCGCGAGGCCGCGCTGCTCCGGCTGCGTCCCATCATGATGACGGCGCTCGTGGCGGCCCTGGGGCTGCTGCCGGCCGCCCTCTCGACCGGCGTCGGTACGGATTCTCAGCGCCCCTTCGCCATGGTGATCGTGGGCGGCATGTTCTCGCGACTCTTAATCAGTGTGCTCCTCATGCCGGTGCTCTACGCGCTGGTCGCTCGAGAGGGTGATAGGTTGGAGGTATGATCAGGCTAGACGCACAGACGCACAGACGCGCAGACGCACAGGTCATTGCGTCGGTCGCCGTGCTTCTCGGCGCCGCCCTGGCTCCCTGCCTGTCGGCGCAGGGCGCCTTCTCAATATTCGCCGGCGTACGACGGTCGTCGGTCCTGGTCCATGACCAGATCGTCAACTCGTTCGATGTCCGGCCCGCACTCGCGCCCGCGTTCTCCGTCACCGCCGCGCTGCCACTGGACCTGCCCTGGCGCGCGTCGGCGGCCCTCGATGTGTCGACAAGCGAGCTCCGCCGTGAGGATTTCGGCGGCGGGACGCAAGCCATCACCCATCTCACCACGGCCGCCCTGACCGTCGGCCTGTCCCGCAGCCTCAGTCCCTGGCTGTCCGGATCCCTGCGGATCGGCGCGATCAAGTATCTCCCGTCTCAGGACCTGGGCCTGTTTCAGTCCGGGGGCCCGTTTTTCCCGTTCGCCCAGATCGCGTTCGATGTCATGCCGCCCTTCGCTACCCGCTATGGCCTGGGTCTCGAGGTCAACGCCGACGTCCACAAGTTCATCACCGACGCGCTGCGGACCGAGGGGTTCACCGAATCTCGCGGCGTGGTCCGCGTCGCGCTGGGGCTGAGCTGGACGCCGGGGAGCCATCCGTGAACCCGCGCCGCACGCTGAGCGTCGCACTCCTCTTGGCCGCGGCGTGCACCACGCCCGATGCCCCGAGTCACACGGGCGCGTACGCGTTCGACTCGAACGGCAACGGCTCCGGGAACGTCTTTCACTGGCCCGCCGACCGGCTGCCGGTGCGGTTCTGGGTGGACCCCCGAGGCAACCTGAACGCTCTGGTGCAGAACGCGATCGACGTATGGCAGGATCAGCTCATCTACGGAGAATTCACCGGCGTGATCGTGTCCGATTCGGCGCACGCCGACGTCCAGTTCGTCTGGGCCGACACCGCCGCTCCCACCGTTCCTCCGGACGAAGGGCCGCCCGTGCCCGCCTGCGGCGGACTTACGCAGAACGACTCGGTCGGGGCCAACGATCACCGGATCTACGGCGCCCTGCATTCCAGCATCAATCTCCTGGTCGGGAGTTTCACGCCCGGCCAGGTCGAGGCATGCGTGCGGCGCACCGTCATCCACGAGATGGGGCACACGCTCGGCATCCTTGCGGAAGCCCCCGACTCGACTGACATCATGTTCCCCACCCCCAAGGTCCCCCTCCCCAGCCCGGCGGACCGGACCACGATCCAGATCCGTTACCACACGACCCCGACCCTTCTGCCGCCCATTCGCTAGGCCGACCGGCTTTCCTTGACATTCCTGGTATTCACGGATAGCATAACTCCTTTCCCAAAAAGGACTTGAGTCCTCGATGGCCAATCGCCGTCAGGAGGCTCTGGAGTACCACGCGCAGGGCCGCCCCGGGAAGATTCAGGTCTCTCCCACCAAGCCGTTCAAGAACCAGCGCGACCTGTCCCTGGCCTACACGCCCGGGGTGGCGGAGCCGTGCCGGGAAATCGCCGCGAAACCCGAAGAGGCCTACAAGTACACGGTCAAGGGCAACCTCGTCGCGGTCGTGACCAACGGGACCGCGGTCCTGGGGCTGGGCAACATCGGTCCCCTGGCCTCGAAGCCGGTGATGGAAGGCAAGGGAATCCTCTTCAAGGCGTTCGCCGACCTCGACGTGTTCGACCTCGAGGTGGGTTCCGAGGACCCCGAGGACGTCATCCGGTTCTGCCAGCTGGTCGAGCCCACGGTGGGCGGCATCAATCTCGAGGACATCCGCTCACCGGACTGTTTCTACATCGAGGAGCGGCTGCGCGAGACGCTCTCGATTCCGGTTTTTCATGACGACCAGCACGGCACCGCGATCATCTCCGGCGCGGCGCTGCTGAATGCGCTCGAGCTGGTGGGAAAAACGATCGGCGACATCAGCGTGGTGTTCTGCGGCGCGGGTGCCGCCGCCATTGCGACGGCCGAGCACTATGTCCGGCTGGGCGTGAAGCGGGAGCGGATCACGCTGTGTGACAAGGACGGGGTGGTCCACGCCGGCCGGACCGATCTCGACCCGTACAGGCAGAAGTTCGCCCGGAGCATCGGCGCGCGGGATCTCAGCGACGCCCTGAAGGGCGCCGACGTCCTGGTCGGCCTCTCGGTCGCCGGTGCCGTGTCCCCCGCCATGCTCGCCCTCATGGCTCCGAAGCCGGTCATCTTCGCCCTTGCGAACCCGACGCCGGAGATCATGCCCGACGAGGCGCGGAAGGCGCGCCCCGACGCCATCATCGCTACCGGGCGGTCCGACTTTCCGAACCAGGTCAACAACGTGCTCGGCTTCCCGTTCATCTTCCGGGGCGCGCTGGACGTCCGCGCCACCAAGATCAACGAAGAAATGAAAATGGCGGCGACCCGTGCGCTCGCCGCGCTGGCGCGCGAAGAGGTTCCCGATACGGTGATGCGGGCGTACGGGATCGAACGGCTGCGCTTCGGTCCCGACTACCTGATTCCCAAACCCTTCGACCCCCGGGTGCTCCTGTGGGTGGCCCCGGCGGTCGCGTGGGCCGCGGTCGGTTCCGGCGTCGCGGGGCGCGTCATCGACGTCGACGAGTACCGGCAGGAGCTCGAAGGACGGCTGGGACGGGCCCGCGAGGTGATGCGCGGCTTCTCGGCCCACCTCCAGGAAGATCCTCAGCGCATTCTGTTTCCTGAGGGTGACAACCCGAAGATCATTCGCGCCGCGCGGGTGCTCGCGGACGAAGGGAGCGCCGTGCCGGTGCTCCTCGGCACGCCGGAGGAGATCAGACGGGCGGCCGAGGACGCGGGGGTGACACTCGAAGAGATCGAGATCGTGAACCCGGCTGAAGCCACGGATGCGGAGGGCTTGGCGCGGGCCTACTGGGAGCGGCGCCAGCGGCGCGGTGTGACCCTGCGCGAAGCCCGGGCCCGCGTCCGCGACCCGCTCTACCACGGACTGCTCTTGCTCAAGACCGACCGGGCCGACGCGCTGGTGGTCGGCGCCGACATGTACTATCCGGACGCGGTACGGCCGGCGCTCGAAGTGATCGGCGCGGCGCCGGGGCGCAAACATGTCTCCGGCATCTACATGATGGTGCTCCCCCAGGACGTGTTCTTCTTCGCCGATTGTACCATGAACATCGATCCCGACGCGGAGGCGCTGGCCGCCATCGCCTCGGCGACGGCGGAGTTCGTGTGGCGTCTGGGCATCGAACCCCGGGTCGCCATGCTCTCGTTCTCGAACTTTGGATCGGTGGCACATGCGAGCGCCGCGAAGGTCCGGAACGCGGTGGCCCTGCTCCAGGAGCGGGAGCCTTCCCTTCAAGTAGACGGCGAGATGCAGGCGGATACGGCGGTCGTAAGTTCAATTCTGACAAAAACTTATCCATTTGCGAAGTTGCGCGGAGCGGCCAACGTGCTGATTTTTCCCGGCCTGGACGCGGCCAACATCGCGTACAAACTGCTCAACCGCCTGGGGGGAGCTCAGGCGATCGGTCCCATTCTGGTCGGCATGGCCCGACCGGTACACGTCTTGCAACGCGGGGCCGACGTGGACGAGATCGTGAACTTGGCGGTCCTGGCCGCCGTGGACGCTCGAGAAACCAAAGGACACTGATGGCCACGACCGTGACCACACCCTCCTCGCGAGGCTCCGGACGCCGTTCCGGCGCTTCGATCGAATTCTCGGGACTCGCGCCCGAGCATCACGTGCATTGGAACTACGGCCCCGCCGAGCTGGTCGAGCACGCCGTGCGCCGGAAGGAGGGCACCCTCGCCGAGGGCGGTCCCTTCTGCGCCATCACCAGCCCGCACACCGGCCGCTCGCCCAACGACAAGTTCGTCGTGCGGGAGAGCTCTTCGGAGTCGAAGGTGTGGTGGGGGAAGGTGAACCAGCCCATCGCGCCCGAGCATTTCGACCGTCTGCACGCGGACGTCCTGCGCCATCTGAATGGCCAGGAGATCTTCGTCCGCGATTTGTTCGCGGGCGCGGATCCCGAGTACCGCATTCCCGTCCGTTTCGTGACGCCGAACGCGTGGCAGGCGCTCTTCGTCTACAACATGTTCCTGCGCCCCACTCATTCGGAGCTCGGGTCATTCACGCCCGACTGGCAGGTCCTGCATGCGCCGGAGATGTCCGCCGACCCAGGAGTCCACGGCACCAAGTCGTCGACGTTCATCGTCGTCAACCTGGGCAAGCGGATCATCCTCATCGGGGGCACGCGCTACGCCGGGGAAATGAAGAAGTCGATCTTCACCATCCTCAATTATCTGCTCCCCAACCGCGGCGTGCTGTCGATGCACTGCTCGGCGAACGTCGGCGAAGCGGGAGACGTCGCCCTCTTCTTCGGACTCTCGGGCACCGGCAAGACCACACTCTCGGCCGATGCCGAGCGGGGCTTGATCGGCGACGATGAGCACGGCTGGAGTGACAAAGGCGTGTTCAACTTCGAGGGCGGGTGTTACGCGAAAGTCATCCGGCTCTCCCGTGAAGGAGAGCCCGAGATCTTCCAGACCACACGGATGTTCGGGACGGTGCTCGAGAACGTGGTGGTGGACCCCGAGACCCGGAAGATCGATCTCGACTCCGCGGCGATAACGGAGAACACCCGCTCGTCGTACCCCATCCATTACATCCCGAACCACGTAGCGGGGGGCCAGGGCGGCCACCCGTCGCACATCGTCTTCCTCACCTGCGACGCCTTCGGGGTGATGCCGCCGGTCGCGCGGCTCACACCGGCGCAAGCCATGTACCACTTCCTGTCCGGATACACGGCGAAAGTCGCCGGGACCGAGCGCGGCGTCACCGAGCCGAAGGAGACGTTCTCCGCGTGCTTCGGCGCCCCGTTCCTGCCGCTGCACCCGAACACGTACGCCCAACTGCTGGGCCAGAAGATCGCGAAGCACGGCGTGCAGTGCTGGCTGGTCAACACGGGGTGGACCGGAGGGGGGTTCGGGACCGGGCAGCGGATGCGGTTGGGGCACACCCGGGCCATGGTCCGCGCGGCCTTGGCCGGGAAGCTCGACAAGGTCCCCAATGTGACGGAGCCGGTGTTCGGCTTGTCGGTGCCGCAGCACGTCCCCGGGGTCCCGGACGAGGTCCTGCTCCCCCGGAAGACCTGGAGCGACCAGGCGGCCTACGACGCGATGGCGGTCAAGCTGGCGGCGCTCTTCAAGTACAACTTCGTCCAGTTCCAAGACCAGGTGCCCACCGCGGTTCGGGAGGCTGGCCCAAGAAGTTGAGC
>DATBCM010000254.1:0-8889 GCA_036270455.1 Gemmatimonadales bacterium
CGCGCAGGGCGGCGCCCCCGTCCCCCCGCAGAACGCGATCCTGAGGCGGGCGGTGCAGGCGGCCGAGAATCTGAATCTCCCGCAGGCGATCACGCTGGCGAATCAATCGCTGGCCCAGCATCTGAACGCGAGCGACCAGGAGCGGGCGTACAGTCTTCTGGGAGACGCCTACTCGAACCAGCCCGACGGCTTCGACAAAGCGATGAACGCGTTCCGGCAGGTGCTCCTCATCAACCCCGAACGCACGCTCGACCCCAACCGGACCGCGACCAAGACCCTCGTCGCGTTCAACATGGCGCTGTCGACCATGCTGCTGGTTCGCGGGGTGGCAGTGGACAGTTCGAGCTTCGTGGTGGGCCAGGGGGCGGTGCCGATCCACTTCACGGTGACGAGTCCCGCGCGGGTGCACGTGAAGGCCGTGAGCGCCAAGACCACCGTGAACATCGACAGCTCCATCGCCAACGGAACCGTCAACGTCCGCTGGAACGGCACCCTGCCGAACGGCGACCCTGTGCCGGCAGGCGACTACACCATCGTGGTGGATGCGGCGGCTCAGCAGAACACCTTTTCGGCGGGCCAGCGGGTGCACGTCAACGCCGGCAGCGTGGATACCCTGGTGCATCTCACCGCCATGCCGGGGTACGCGAAGCTCCCCGACACGGAAGTGCCGCAACGCTCCTGGCGCCCCTTCGGCGTCGCGTTTCTCTATGCGGGAATCGCGGGCGCCGGCACCCTCGCGCTCGAGAACAGCCAGCTCGGCTCGGCCAACCGGCGGGAATTGTCGCTCGTCGCGGTGGGCGTGCTCGCGACCGGCGTGGTCATGATGCTGAAGAAGCCCACGCCCGTGCCGGCGCAGGGCAACATCCTCTACAACCGTCTGCTCGATGAGCAGCTGGTCCGGCGCAACGCGGATATCACACAGCAGAACGTCGCCCTGCGGCGGCAGGTGCGATTGACGGTGATGCCGACCCCGGCGGGCAAGTGAAGCGCCTCCTGGCGGGTCTCACTCTGGTGGCCGCCCTCGCCCCGGTCGTCGCTTCCCAGACGGTGAACGTGGGCGTGCAGGGTGTCTTCGCGGATTATCGCGAGCTGGGCCCCGCGCTCTCGTACAACGGCGGCGGCCTCTCCGGCATGGCCGAGGTGAACTGGCACAAGTTCTCCGGCGATTTCCAGATCGCGAAGATCAATTTCAATCCCTCGTCGGGGAGCTCGGCGACCGACAAATTCACGAGCACGCAGTTCGACGCGCACTTGCGGTGGTTCCTGGCGAGCGGGATCAGCCTCGAGACCGGCTACACCAAACGGTCCATCAGTCCCGCCTTCACGACCCAGGACTTCACCGCCATCCGGGCCGGCGTGCGCGCCAACTACGGCCTGGGACCGGGCGCCAATCTGCTCCTGCGGGGGAATTACCTCGCCGGCGCGAAGTTCTCCGGTGGCGGCACGGCGCCATTTGCGCTCGAGCTCGGACTCGGATTGTCGGTCGGAGCGGGGAATGGGCGGTGGAGAATCACGGGGGATTACGAGTTCCAGCGGATCGACCGGAAAACCACCGTGAAGGTGCCGATTCAGCAGGCGATGGCGCGGGTGGGGGCGGCGGTAGGCCTGGGTAGATAGATGGGCAAAAGCAACGACTAGACGCGCAGACGCGAACTGCTAGACGCACAGACGCACAGATGGTGAACGGGTGAGAGGGGACAGGAGAGTCAATCCTGTCCCCTCTGCGTTTGCCTGTAACCCATCCGTGCGTCTGTGCGTCTAGTAGTTTCGTCTGTGCGTCTAGTAGGTCGAACTACTTTCTTCTAAACAACAAGTCTTGATAATCGAAGCTGAAGTCTGCTAGCGGACTGACGGCCGCCATCCTATAGGACTCGACGGTGCCGTCGGGATTCAACGAGAACGTGACGTAGGCGTCCTCGATCCCTCTCGCCCGCCAGTGCGCAATGAACGTGTCATGCTGCCAGTGCTGGAGATCGCCGGTGAACGAGGGTGAGTGCGAGAACCGCAGGACCAGCCCGCCATTCTCCGGCGTGATAGCGGCATCCCCGTAGAGATCGTCATGGTAGGTGCCCGCGTAGCTCGCCGGTGACAGTGACGGCTTGCTGGCGGAGTCGCGGGACGCCCGGGCGGCTTTGACGATCGAGTCTCCCTGCGCCCGTCCCTGCGCTTCGCGGTCCGAAAAAAGCTTGGCCCAATCGGTGTTGCCGCCCCCCAAAAAGTGATCGAGCAGGCGCCAGGTGAGCGCGCCGAAGATGCCGCTCTCACCGTTCGTGAGGATCACGATGCCGAGGCGCTCGTCGGGCACGAGCGTCGTCTGCGACGTCATTCCGGAGAGGCCGCCGGTGTGCGACACGATCTTGCGCCCGCGGAAATCCCGCAGGAACCAGCCCAGTCCGTAGGCCTGGAAGTTGGGCCGGAGGGCGGCGAACTCGGCGGGGATATTCCCGATGGGGAGGATGGTCTGCGGCGACCACATCTCCCGGGTTTCGCGGGCCGACCAGAGCCGTCCCCCGGCGTATCTCCCGGAATCGAGCTGCGTCATCATCCATTTCGAAAGGTCTGCTACGTTGGCGATGATGCCACCAGCGGGGAGCGTGTTGTTGATGGTGTCCCGCGGGGTGATGCCCACCGACCCATTCGACCAGCCGTGCGGCGTGGCCGCGTCCGCGCCAGGACGGGAGAAGGCGCCGATATCCGACGCGGTTTCGGTCATGCCCAGGGGGGTGAGGATGCGCTCCTGGAGATTCTGGCTCCACGATTTCGCGGTGACGGCTTCGAGCACCAAACCGGCCGCGATGTAGAGCACGTTGTCGTAGGCATAGCCGGACCGGAAACTCGTGACCGGCTTCGCGGCCCGGAGATGGCGGACTACGTCTTCCGCCGAGTAGTCCGAGTGCCACCACACGAGGTCGCCGGCGCCGAGCCCCAGACCGGAGCGGTGCGTGACGAGGTCGCGGATGGTGAACTCGCGGGTGACCCACGGGTCGGAGAGCGCAAACCAGGGCAGGTACTTCGTGACCGGATCGTCCCAGGAGATCCGGCCCGAGTCCGCGAGCTGGGCGATCATAGCGTCCGTGAAGGCTTTGGTGTTGGACGCGATCTGGAAGAGCGTGTGGGTGTCGACTTTCGTCGAGTCCCCCATCCGGCGGACGCCGTATCCCAAGGCGTAGACCACCTTGCCGTCTTTCACCACTGCCAGGGCGAGGCCCGGCACGTGGAATTCCTCCATCGCATGCGTCACGTAGGCGTCCCAGCCCTTCGGCATCACGGGCGGGGCGGGGGCGGGGGGCGAGACGCGTTGACCGGCGAGTGAGGCGGCGACGAGCGAGAGCAGGGCGAGCCGGCGAATCACGACGGGGCTCCGGATGAGTGAAGGGCCGAAAATATGGTACTTTGGGCTGATGAGCGACTCACGGAGCGCGGTGGTCCTCGGCGGTTCGGGGGCGGTGGGCAGCGCGGTGGTGCGCGCCCTGCTCGCCGGTGACGCCTGGCGGCGGGTGACGGTGCTGGTCCGGCGCGCCGACGCACTCGCGGATCTCAAGGATTCACGGCTGGAACGACACGTCGGCGACGTACTGGACCCGGTGCAGTACGAGCGGTTCTTGGCCGGGCATGGCGTGGCGTTCTGTACGCTCGGGATCGGGGAGCCGTCCAAGGTGGCGCGTGAGGAATTCCAACGCGTCGATCTCGAGGGCGCCGCGGCATTCGCGGCGGCGTGCCGGCGGCAGGGGGTCCATCACTTCTCCCTGCTCACCGCGGTGCTCGCCAACGCCAGGTCTTCCGTCTGGTACGCGCGTATCAAGGGGGAAATCGAGGAACGGGTGAGGGCGCAGGGCTTTGCGCGGGCCAGTTTCTTCCGGCCGTCGCTGCTGGTCACTCCTACCAATCGCTACGGTTTCACGCAAGGCCTGACGCTCGCGGTATTCCCCTTCATCGACCCGTTGCTGGTGGGTCCGTTGTCGCGGTTCCGGAGCATCAAGGTGTCGGACCTCGGCAAGGCGATGGTGCGGCACGCCGAGCGGCCGGGGGCGGGGGTGGAGGTGCTGGAGTGGAAGGAATTTCAGGCCGTGCTCCACGGGACGGGGGCGTGACCGGGCCAAGATGCTTTGCAGCACTGACGCTGGTCCTGTTGGTCGGCATGGTATTGACCCGCGCCTGGGCGATGAGAAGCCGAGGAATACAAGCGATGAATTTCGGTAGGACCGACAAAACGGATTTCCTGATTCCGCCGTTCGCCCTTTTCTATTTCTACCTCGTGTTTGCGCGTGCGTTCGATCTCCCCCAGATCAGCACCCAGGTGTTTTTCCGTTCTGACGCAGTCTCCTGGGTCGGAGTATCGCTGGCTGCGACAGGGCTGTTGCTGATGTTGTGGAGCCTGGTTTCGTTTGGACAGAGTTTTCGAGTGGGAATCGATACGGACCATCCCGACAAACTCATAACCACCGGTGTTTTCGCTTACAGTCGCAACCCGATTTACCTGGCCTTTGCCCTCATCGTGCTGGGCCAATTCTTGATATTCCCGAATTGGATTCTGTTGGTATACGTCGGGGCGGCGACGTGGCTGTTCCGCAGACAAGTGTCGCGTGAGGAAGAGTTCTTGAAGGGGCACTACGGCCAGGAATACGTGGATTACTGTCGTCAGGTAAGAAGGTACATCTGAGCAGCAAGGAGGGTCAGCCAGTAGCTCCTGCGGCCTCGCGCAACGCGTCTTCGAGCACCGACCGATAATCCACTAACATGCGGGCCACCGCTGCCTCGTCGAAGAGGTCCGGATTGTATTGCACCCGTCCCAGGATTCCCTGCTCGCGCCGGTCATCCAACACGAGATACAGATCCCACCGCGCCCCTCCGCTCGTGACGTCCATCGGCGTCAGGTCCCAGCCCGGGCCCACGTCGGGCATCGGAGGTTCCTGCGAGATCCCCACCGTGAAGAGCGGATGGCGACTGGGGTCCCGGTCCGCCCCGAGCCGCTCGACGATCCGCTCGAACGGTACGTCGTCATGACTCACCGCTTCGCCAACGACCGCCCGTCCCTGAGCGAGCAGTTCCCCAAACGACGGCTCCGCCGAGAGGTCCAGGCGCAAGGCCACCGGGTTGAGGAAGTAGCCGAGGAGACCCTGGACCTCGGAGCGCTTCCGGCCGGCAGGCGACGGCGTGCCGAGCACCAGATCCTTCTGGCCCGTGTACCGGTGCAGGAGGCGCGCGAAGGCCGCGAGGAAGGTGACGAAAAGGCTCACGCCCTCCCGCGCCGCCAAGGCCTTGAGCCCCGCGCCGAGCTCGGCGGAAAGCGCGAAGGGTTGGATCGCTCCCCCATGGGTCTGCCGAGCCGGCCGGTCGCGCCCTGTGGGCCAGCGAAGGGGCTCAGGCAGGTTTGCCAGCTGACGCTCCCAATAGGCGAGCTGGCGCCCCACGATCTCTCCTTCCAGGGCAGCGCGCTGCCACCGCGCGAAATCTGAGACCTGGACGGGAAGCTCGGGGAGCCGCGCTGGCCGATCCTCGACGTAGTAGTCATAGAGCGCCACGAGCTCGGGCACCAGCACGCGGTACACCGAGACCCCATCCAGGAGGATCTGATGCACCGCCATGAAGAGCCGGTACTCCTCCTCCTGCAGGCGTACCAGCCGGGCCCGGAAGAGCGGCCCCCGCCGCAGGTCGAACGGCGCGACGGCGTCCACGGCGGCCAGCCGGAGCGCTTCGGGCAGGCGCTCCGCCACGGGGAGCCCGCGGAGATCGTGCATGGGCAGGGGGACCGGCGCCCACGGCTCCACTTGTTGGACGACTCCGCCGTCTTCCGTGGCGTGGAAAGTCGTCCGCCACGCTTCATGGCGCCGGAGGATCTCGTCGAGGCTCTGCTCCAGCGCCGGGACCTGCAGAGGACCCCGCCGGTGAATCGTGATCGTCTCGTTGTAAAGAGGGGCTGCGATAGACTGCGATTTCCGCCAGATCCCCTCCTGGCCAAAAGACAGAGGGGCGGGGCCGTCGTCCTCCTGCGCCGTGATCGGCGCCTCAGAGCGTGGGGCAACTCCCGCGCGCGCCTTCAGGTAGGCGTCGAGGCGCGCGCGAGAGTTGGCCGCCGCCGTCACGCCCTGAACCGCAGGGACAATTCAGTCAGGCCGCGCAACCCGAGGTTCTCGCGCCACACGAGCGGTCCGGGCTCGATCGCCAGGTCCTTCATCCGGTCGAGCACCGTCTCAAAGACGATCTGTCCCTCGAGACGTGCCAACGGGGCGCCGAAACAGAAGTGCGGTCCCCACCCGAACGACATGTGCCGGTTATCCTCGCGCGCGAGGTCGAGGCGATCGGGCTCCGGGAACCGCTCGGGGTCCCGGTTGGCGGCGGCCATCACGGCGATGACGGCCTGCCGCTTCTTGATGGTCTTCCCGCCCATCGTCAGGTCCTCGGGGGCGAGCCGGGCGGTGTGCTGGCTGGGGGCCTCGAACCGGAGCAGCTCTTCCACGGCCGAGGTCATGAGAGACCGGTTGGCATCGAGCCTCCCGAGCTCCTCCGGCCAGCGTAACAGGCTCAGGAGCCCGTTTCCGATCAGGTTGGTCGTGGTCTCCTGACCGCCCACCATCGTCACGATCAGGTTCGCGACCAACTCGTCCAGAGTCAGCTTGTTGCCATCGACCTCGGCCTCGATCAGCGCCTGAATGAGCCCTTCGCGGGGATGACGGCGCTGTTCGGCGATCTGCTCGTGGAAGTAGGCACTCATGCCCTCGGCGGCCGCCAGGGCGCGCGAAAACCGGTCGGGGTTGTGCTGGAAGTTGCCGAGCATCTCCGCGAAGTCCGCCGACCAGTTCTTGAGCATGTCGTGGTCCTCGCTCGGCACGCCGAACAACTCGGCCGTCACGATAGCGGGGAGGGGCGCCGCGAGGTCCGCGATGACGTCGAACCGGCCGGCCCCCGCGACCTTGTCAACCAGCCGGTTCGCGATGTCCCGGATGTGCGACTTGAGTCCCTCGACCCTCCGGGGGGTGAAGGCCGTGGACGCGAGGCGCCGGAGGCGGGTGTGGTCGGGGGGGTCGAGGAAGAGCATCTGGCGGACCATGATCCGGCCCAGGGGGGCCAACCCTTCGAGGCCCATCGCCTCGAGCTGTTCGGGGGTCGGCGTGCGGGCCGCCGTGAACGTGTGCAACACACGCTGGACGTCCTCGTATCGGGTGACCACCCAGCAATGAAGGAAGGGGTCCCAATGGACCGGGTCTTCGCGGCGCAGACGGTGGAAGAGCGGGTAGGGGTTCGCCAGCACCTCGGGATCCATCAGGCGATGGAGGCTCAGTGTCGCGGTCGGCTCGGTCGCGACCGCCGTCATCGCGCCGTCTCGAGTGCGTCGAGCTTCTCGAGAATGAGGCGTTCCACTTCAGTCGCGATGGCGGCGATGGTGGGGGCCTCGAACAGCGCCTTCAGGGACAGGTCGACGTCGAAATGGTCCCGAATTCGCGCAATCAGCTGCGTGCCGAGGAGGGAGTGCCCGCCGAGGAGGAAGAAGTTCGCCTCCACGCTCACGCGCTCGAGGCTCAGCAAGGGGGCCAGGATGCCGGCGACGTCCCGCTCCACCGCTGTCCGCGGCGCGACGAACTCGTCGGGTGCCGCGGCCGCGGGCTCGGGTGCTGGCAGGGCGGCCCGGTCAATCTTCCCGTTGGCGTTGAGGGGAAGCTCGTCGAGACGCACAAACGCCGACGGCACCATGTAGTCCGGGAGTCGCCCGCGGAGAAACTGCACCAGGTCGTCCGGCGCCGGTGCGCTTCCGTTCGAGGCCACCCAGTATGCCACCAGACGTTTCCCGTCAACGCCGTCGTCGCGGGCGACCACCATGCTATCCCGCACCCCCACATGACGCTTCAGCGCGTGGGTGACCTCAGCGGGCTCGATCCGGTATCCCCGAATCTTGACTTGGTCGTCGAGCCGCCCGATGAACGCGATGTCGCCATCCGGCAGGCGACGGACGAGGTCGCCCGTGCGGTAGATGCGGGCCCCCGGGGAGGCGGAGAATGGGTCGGGGACGAACCGCTGGGCCGTCAGCTCGGGGTCGTTGCGGTAGCCCCGCGCCACCGAGACGCCTCCTAGGCACAGCTCGCCGGTTGCGCCGTCCGCGACTTCTCGCAGATCCGCGTCTACCACGTGGGGGTGTACGTTGGTGATGCCGCGACCGATACTCGGCGGAGCGCCGAGGTCTCCACCCGGACACACGGCCCCCGAGGTGGCGACCACCGTGCACTCGGTAGGGCCGTAGTTGTTGACCAGCACGAATGGCAGCCCCGCCGGTGGGTAGCGGTGCAGAGCGTCGCCGCCGGTGAGCATGATGCGCAGGGGGGTGTCGACGGGCCAATCCAGCTCGATCAGCTGTTCGGCCATCACCGTCGGAATGAACGTGATCGTGATTTTCTGCTCGAGGAGCCAATCGCGCAGGGCGCGGGCGTCCGTCCGGACCTCCGCCGGAGCGAAGTGGACGGGCGCGCCTGCCGTCAGATAGGGCCAAATCTCCCACACTGCGGCGTCAAACCCGACGCCGGCGACCTGCGTCCCCCGGTCCCGAGCCGTCACAGCGAACGTGCGCCGATGCCAGTCTACCAGGTTCAGGAGGCTCCGATGGGTGATCTCCACTCCCTTGGGGGTGCCGGTGGAGCCGGAGGTATAAATGACGTAGGCCAGGTTGTCGGCCGTCACGTCGACCTCGGGACCCGATGCCGCGGGAGTGCCCTGCACGCCACCATCGCCGTCGAGGGACACGATCCGGTCGACGGTACCAACGATCCACGACGCCGGCCGGTCGTCGGTGACCAGCACCGAGAGGCCGGCATCGCGTACGACGGCTTCGAGCCGCTCGGCAGGTTGAGTCGGGTCGAGCGGCAAGTACGCGCCCCCCGCCTTCAAGATTCCCAGTGCTCC
>DATBCM010000255.1:0-3357 GCA_036270455.1 Gemmatimonadales bacterium
CATCCGATTGTCCTCCAGTAGAACACACCCCTCGCGGAGGTCCGGCGCACCTTGCAAGTGAGCCGCCAGACCGACCTTCCGGTGGTCGATGCGGCGGGGGCGCTGGTCGGCATGATCTCTGCTCCTGGACTTCGGGACGCCCTCGCCGACGACGGCGATCACCCGCCTGGAGATCTGGTGATGGCGGGAGACCTCGCAAATCCGGAACCCGATCCGGTCACGGCGGACGACACGTTGCTGACGGCACTCCGGCGCTTTGGCCGCCGGGACGCCGACGTCCTCCCGGTGGTCGAAACGGCGAGTCACCACCGGTTGGTAGGCTTGGTGTCGAGACAGGACCTCTGGAATGCCTACGAACGGGTGTTAACAGTAGAAGGGGAAGGGCATCACCCTTACGGCGTATAACGGGATTCACGCCTGACTGGAGAGGATCATGGTCGTCCGTTCCCAGACGTGGCTGGTCGCGCTGCTGGTACTGACCGCATCACCCGCCCTGGCGCAGTCGGACGCGCCTCCGGGCCGGGTGGGCCGGTTGTCCTACTTGTCGGGGAGTGTCTCACTCCAGGTGTCGGGAGATTCGCAGTGGAGCGACGCGAGCATGAACTACCCGCTCGCCACCGGTGACCGCCTGTACGTCGATCAGGGCGGACGGGCCGAGATTCAGTTCGGCAACGTCACGCTCCGCCTGTCCGATGCCACCGATATAACGGTCACGAATGTGAGTGATGACCTGATCCAGATCGGCGTGGCCTCGGGAACGGCTCGGGTCACGGTCGACGCGCTCGACTCGGACGATTCGCTCGAGCTGGATACGCCCGGGGGGCCACTCGTCGTGACGGCGCCGGGCGTCTACCGGGTGTCCATCTCGCCGGTACGTGGCACGATCGTGGCCGTGGACCACGGCGCGGTGACGGTCGGAACGGGAGACGGGGCCACCGATGTCGAAGGCGGCCACGCCGTCACGCTGACTGGGGATGACACGCTCGAGGTGAGTGACCTCGATGTGCCCCCCGAGGACGACTTTGACCGGTGGGGCGCGGACCGCGATCGCGGTCTGGCAGAATCCGCCAGTGCCCAGTACGTCGATCGGGAGACGCCTGGTTATTCCGATCTCGATCGGGCGGGGGAGTGGACCCCGGATCCGACGTATGGACCAGTGTGGTATCCCACGGTGGTCGCCGCGGACTGGGCCCCGTATCGCTATGGGCGCTGGGTGTGGGTGGAGCCCTGGGGATGGACGTGGGTGGAGAGTGAGTCGTGGGGATATGCACCATTTCACTATGGCCGGTGGGTGTTCGTGGAGAGACGCTGGGGCTGGGTGCCTGGGCCGGTGGTGCGCCACCCCTGTTATGCGCCGGCGCTGGTGGTCTTCGTCGGCGTGAACAGTGGACCGCGGGGCGGAGTGCAGGCCTGGTTCCCGCTCGGTCCCCGCGAGCCGTACAATCCCTGGTACCACGCGAATGACCGGTACCGGAACCGCGTCAACGTGAACGTCAATGTGACGGTCGTGGATTACAACCGCGCCACGTACGTGAACCGGGATCGCGGATTCACGGCCGTGTCGTCGGAGACGTTCCGGGGCGGGGTGCCGGTGGCCCGGCGGCGGGTGACGGTATCGAACACCCAAGTCACGACGGCCCAGGTGATCGCGCACCCGCGGGTCATGCCGACCACCGTGGCGATGCGCGGCCGGCCCTCGATCGCGCCGCCGCCGCCGGCGGTGACGGATCGGGTGCAGACGGTCGTGCACGCCATTCCGGTGCGGCGCCAGCCGCTGGTGCATCCGGCGGAGCCACCGCAGCAGTCGCAGCCGGCGCAACCGGCGCGGCCGGAGGAACCGGCGCAACCGCAGGCCCGGCCGATGAATCCGCCGCCGATCTTGCGGGCGCGGCGTCCCGCGCCGCCCCCAGATCCCGGGGTGCAGGTACGCCAGCAGGCCATCGAGCAGCATCCAGGGCGTCCGCTCGAGCCTCAGCAGATTCAGAATCTGCGCCAGGGGAAGCCGGCGGGGCCGATGAAGGACAAGGAGACGCCGCGGGATGTGCGGCCGGCGCCGAGGCCTCAGCCGCCGCCGCCGCCGCCGCGGCCGGAGCCGAAGAAGAAGGACAAGCCGAACTAGCGATTTTTTCTTTCTGCTGGACATACGGGCGCGTGCTAGATTGTTTCTGGCACGCGCCCGTAGCTCAGTTGGATAGAGCATCGGCCTTCTAAGCCGAGGGTCGGAGGTTCGAATCCTCCCGGGCGCATGGTTGGATCGTGAGGGTTGGGCCTTCCGGCAGTGAACCGCACAAGGCGCACGCGGGTTGTTGTGAGGTGCGAGACGGGGTGTAAGTGTGGAAAACACGGCCCCTTGACTCCAGTTGGGACCCCCACTAGAATGTGATTCTCCCCGCGACATTTTTCACGGGGTGCTCTTTGAGAACTGATGGTCTGAGTGTGTGGAGTGCGGCCCCATTTGAGCGGCGCGCGGTCAGACGTGCGTCGCGAGGGGTTATAACTCTGATGTGATTCGGACGACAAGAAGTACCAGTCGTTCGGTTCGAGCTATTTCGAATTCTCATTCATTGGAGAGTTTGATCCTGGCTCAGGACGAACGCTGGCGGCGTGCCTAACACATGTAAGTCGAACGGGACTGGGGGCAACTCCAGTTCAGTGGCAGACGGGTGCGTAACACGTGAGAAACTTGTCCGACGGCGGGGGGTAGCCGGCCCAACGGCCGGGTAATACCGCGTACGATCCTTTGGGGGCATCCCTGGAGGATGAAAGCAGCCGCAAGGTTGCGCCGACGGAGAGTCTCGCGGCCTATCAGCTTGTTGGCGGGGTAATGGCCCACCAAGGCGACGACGGGTAGCTGGTCTGAGAGGATGATCAGCCACATTGGGACTGAGACACGGCCCAGACTCCTACGGGAGGCAGCAGTGGGGAATATTGCGCAATGGCCGAAAGGCTGACGCAGCGACGCCGCGTGTGGGATGACGGCCTTCGGGTTGTAAACCACTGTCGGGAGGAACGAATACCGGACGTCGAATAGGCGATCCGGGGTGACGGTACCTCCAAAGGAAGCACCGGCTAACTCCGTGCCAGCAGCCGCGGTAATACGGAGGGTGCGAGCGTTGTCCGGAATCACTGGGCGTAAAGGGCGCGTAGGCGGCTCGTTAAGTGGCTGGTGAAATCCCGGGGCTCAACTCCGGGGCTGCCGGTCAGACTGGCGGGCTCGAGCACGGTAGAGGCGGATGGAATTCCCGGTGTAGCGGTGGAATGCGTAGAGATCGGGAAGAATACCGGTGGCGAAGGCGTTCCGCTGGGCCGTTGCTGACGCTGAGGCGCGACAGCGTGGGGAGCAAACAGGATTAGATA
>DATBCM010000256.1:0-7551 GCA_036270455.1 Gemmatimonadales bacterium
CCGTTTCGGCATGTTAGAGAACAACAGTACGTCAGAATGGCAGCAGAAGGTAGGACCGGGCCTGGCGAGCTACAGAATGAACTTCCTCAGATCTTCGTCCTCCACGATCTTCATGAGCCGTTCTTGGACGGTCTTCGCGTCGAAGACGAAATGCTTCTCGGCGACGTCGGGAAGCTCGTACAGCAGATCTTCCAGCAACGTCGTCATGACGGTGTGCAAGCGCCGCGCGCCGATGTTCTCCATCCGCTCATTCACCCGCGCCGCGATCCGCGCGATCTCGGCCACCCCATCGGCCGTGAATTCGAGTGTCGCGCCTTCGACGGCGCAGAGCGCCGCGTACTGCTTGGTCAGCGCGTTCTCGGGCTCCGTCATGATCCGGATGAAGTCGGCCTCGGTGAGCGAGGTCAGCTCCACCCGCACCGGGAAGCGCCCCTGCAGCTCGGGGATCAGGTCTGACGGTTTGGAGACGTGAAAGGCGCCGGCCGCAATGAACAGGATGTGGTCGGTGCGGACGTAGCCGTACCGGGTCTGCACCGTCGAGCCTTCGACGATCGGCAACAAGTCGCGCTGGACGCCCTCCCGGGACACGTCGGGCCCGGTGGT
The DNA here is from genome assembly GCA_036270455.1 of Gemmatimonadales bacterium. Taxonomy (GTDB): domain Bacteria; phylum Gemmatimonadota; class Gemmatimonadetes; order Gemmatimonadales; family GWC2-71-9; genus 40CM-2-70-7. The sequence goes on from DATBCM010000256.1 coordinate 604, forward strand.
ATTCCGCTCCCCCGCGATCTTGTCGATTTCGTCGATGAAGATGACGCCATGGTTCTCGACCCGGTCCAGCGCCTCGTTCACCACGTCGTCCATGTCGACCAGTTTCTTCAGCTCTTCGTCGATCAGGACCCGTCGCGCCTCGTGCAGGTGCACCACCCGCCGTTTCTTCCGCTTGGGCAGCATGTCCTGCAGCATCTCGGTGATGTTGACCTCCGCACCTTCCATCTGGGGTGGCTGCATCAGGTCGAGGCCCGGGTAGCTCTGCTGCTGGACCTCGATCTCGACGTCCCGCTCCTCCAGGGTCCCTTCCTTCAGCTGCTGGCGAAGCTTCTCGCGGGTACGCCGGCGCCGTTCCTCGTTCTCCGCGTTGGCGGGCGCGGTCTTGGGCGTGACGTCCCCCTTGGACGACACCACGAACAGGGGCCGGGTCGCGTCCGTCCCGGTGGGCTGCGGCGCGGCGGGCACCGGAGATGGATCGACCGGCGGCAGCAACAAATCGAGCAACCGTTCCTCGGCCCGCTGTTCCGCGATGGGAAACAGCTCATCCTCCCGTTCGGTACGCACCATGTTGATCGACGCGTCCACCAGCTCGCGCACCATCGACTCGACGTCCCGGCCGACGTACCCCACTTCGGTGAACTTCGACGCCTCCACCTTGAGGAAGGGCGCGCCGGCGAGGCGCGAGAGCCGCCGGGCGATCTCCGTCTTTCCGACGCCCGTGGGCCCGATCATGATGATGTTGTTGGGGAGGATCTCGTCCCGGATGTCCTCGGACGCCTGGGCGCGCCGCCAGCGGTTCCGGATGGCGATGGCCACCGCCTTCTTGGCCGCCCCCTGGCCCACGATGTACCGGTCCAGCTCCGCCACGATCTTCTTGGGCGGAAGCTCTTCGAGCCAGGGTGCCTGGTCGGCCTCCGGCACGGGTCCGGGGGACGGGGAGAGGGGCGGGGTGCGGTCTGGGTCGGCCATCAGAGCTCGACCACCGTGAGGTGGGTATTTGTATAAATGCAGATGTCGGCCGCGATGTGGAGCGCGCGCTCCACGATCTCTTTCGCGGACATCTTCGAACCGGCCAGCAGGGCACGCGCCGCGGCGAGCGCGTAGGGGCCGCCGGAGCCGATGGCCAGCACACCGTCATCGGGTTCGATCAGCTCCCCGGAGCCCGACAGCACGAAGCCATTGTCCTTGTCGGCCACGACCAGCAGGGCCTCGAGCCGGCGCAGCACCCGGTCCGAACGCCAGTCCTTCGCCAGCTCCACGGCCGCACGGGACAGATTCCCCGGGTAGCGCTCGAGCTTTTCCTCGAACTTCTCGAACAACGTGAACGAGTCGGCGGCGGACCCCGCAAACCCGGCGAGGATCTTCCCTCCCTTAAGGGCGCGGACCTTCACCGCGTTCCCCTTCATCACCGTATCGCCCACCGTGACCTGGCCGTCGCCCCCCATGGCGACTTTGCCCTCCCGGCGGACGCAGAGAATGGTCGTGCTGTAGATGGTCGGCAGTGCCACGCGTGTCCTTTAGGCCCGGGGATGCGCCTGGTGATAGACCTTCTTCAACCGTTCGACCGACGTATGAGTATACACCTGCGTGGTGGAGAGCGAAGCGTGGCCCAGAAGTTCCTGCACGGCGCGGAGATCGGCCCCCGCGTCCAGGAGGTGCGTGGCGAAGGTGTGACGCAGTGAATGCACGTGCAGCTCCCGCCCGCGAGACAGTGCTGAAAAGAGATTCTTGATCGCGAGCTGTACGCCGCGCGGCGTGATACGCTTGCCGCGCTGGTTGAGGAACAACGCCCTCCCACTCCCCCCCGTCCCCACGTCCCCCCGCAGTTTGGCCTCCCGGTGAAGCGTGTAGGCCCGCAATGCCGTGACCGCATGCTTGCCAACGGGAATGATGCGTTCTTTTTTTCCCTTGCCCCGAACCTTCACCTGATCGGACACGAGATCCACGTCGTCCGGGTTGAGTCCCGCCAGCTCCGACAGCCGCATGCCCGTCGAATAGAACAGCTCGAGCATCGCGAGGTCCCGGATCTCCCCGAACCCCCCCTCGGCCGCCCGTCGCTCGGCCTCGGCAAATACCAGCTCCACCTCGGACTTGTCCAAATAGCTCGGCAGGGTCCGCTTCTGCTTGGGAGTCCGCGCGGCCTTCGCGGGGTTTACGTCCACCCGGTCCGTGAGACTCAAGAACCGGTAGAAGGTCCGCAGCGCGGACAGCGCGCGCGCCGCCGAAGCACGGGAGACCTGGCGGCTTTCGAGCGCTCCCAGGAAGCCGCGAATCGCGAGCCGATCCACGCCGGCCCACGTCCACGCCGCCCCATAAAACGCGTCGGCGAAATCAGCGAACGTCGTCACGTCCCGCACGTAGGCCTTCACGGTGTGGGGGGAGTCGTTGCGCTCTTTTTCCAAGAAATCCGCGAAGCGCGCGATCTCCTGTCTCACGCGGCCACCTCGACACCCAACCTCTCGGCAAACGCCTTCATGTCGTTCAAGGCCCGCTCGGCGAGCAGCTGCTTCTTCTTCACCTTGTCCCGGGGCGGCGAGTCCAGCGGATCGATCAGGCCGAAGTTCGCGTTCATGGGCTGGAAGTGCGCCGGATCCGCCTCCCGCAAATAGCGGTAGAGCGCGCCCAGCATCGTGGTGGGCGGAGGGACGAGGGGCTCTGCGCCCATCAGGATCCGCGCCAGGTTGATCCCGGCCAGGAGCCCCGTGGCCGACGACTCCGTGTACCCTTCGACGCCTGTAAGCTGGCCCGCGAACATCAACGCCGAGTCATTCCGGGCGGAAAGATGGGGCGACAGGGAGGCGGGTGCGTTGAGGTACGCGTTCCGGTGAATCGACCCAAATCTCAGGAATTCCGCGTTCGCGAGCCACGGCACCATGCGGAAGACCTTCTGCTGATCCCCCTTGCGCAAACGCGTCTGGAAGCCGACCAGGTTCCACATCTGGCCCGCCCGGTCCTCCTGGCGCAGCTGGACCACCGCGAACGGCTGCCGGCCCGTCCTGGGATCGGGGAGTCCCACGGGCTTCATGGGGCCGAACCGCAGCACGTCCCGCCCCCGCGCCGCCATCTCCTCCACGGGCAGACACCCCTCGAAATACTGGATCTGATCGAACTCGTGATTGGGCGCGTACTGGTCCCCCGCCTTGAGCGCCGCCACAAACGCGTCATACTCGGCTTCGGTGAACGGGGCGTTGAGGTAGTCATTCCCCCCGCCCTTGCCGTATCGGGACGCGCGGAAGAGCACGCTCTGGTCGAGCGATTCCGTCGCAACGATCGGCGCGATGGCGTCCCAGAACGCGAGCGCCTGTCCCCCCAGCCGGCTCACGATGGCGGCACTCAGCGCATCAGAGGTGAGGGGGCCGGTGGCGACGATGGCAGGGGACGTGGGGGCCGTCACCTCGCCCCGGACCAGCGTGATGTGCTCGTGCCCCGCGACGCGCTGGTGGATCTCCTGGGCGAACGCCACGCGGTCGACCGCCAGCGCCGCTCCCCCCGGCACGCGCGCGACGTCCGCCGCCTGGAGATTGATGCTCCCCAACAGGCGCATCTCCGCCTTGAGGAGCCCGTGGGCGTTGACCGTTTCGACCGATTTGAAGGAGTTACTGCAGACCAGCTCGGCCAGGGCATCCGTCTGGTGAGCGGGAGTGCCGCGCACCGGGCGCATTTCGTGGAGGGTGACCGACACCCCCCGTTCGGCCAGGGCCCAGGCGGCTTCACAGCCCGCCAGACCCCCGCCGACCACACTCGCCGTCAGCCCGCGACCTGCTCCGCGGTGGCTGCTTCGTCCACCATCATTTCGTGTCCGCACTTCAGGCACTTGCGGGAGACCCCCATCGTCTTGGTGCGCTTCTCTTCCATACCCAGGTAACCGCAGGACGGGCAATTCACCGCCACCGGCTTATTCCAGACCGAGAAGTCGCAGTCGGGATACCGGAGGCACCCATAGAAGTTGCGTCCCTTCTTGGTCCGCCGCTCGGCCAGATCGCCCACTTCGCATTTCGGACACTTGATCCCCAGGGGGACGGGCCGGGTGTGGGTGCACTTGGGATAGCGCGTGCACGCCAGGAACTCGCCGAAGCGCCCGGTCTTGATGACCATCGGCGCGCCGCACTCCTTGCAGATCTCATCGGAGGGCTTGTCGGGAATCTTGTCCCGCCCGATGGGCTTCGAGAATTTGCACTCCGCCGGATATTTCGCGCACGCGATGTAGGGCCCGAACCGGCCGCTCCGCACTTCCAACGGCGACCCGCACGTCGGGCACTTCTCGAGGTGCAGGTTGTGGAGGTCGTGGACGTCGTTGATGATCCGCGGCACGTCCACCGCGGCGAGCTGACCGGCGAAGGGCGCCCAGAAATCGCCGAGCACCTGCTGCCAGGCCAAATCGCCCTCTTCCACCTTGTCCAGCTCGCTCTCCATCTGCGCCGTGAACCCGACCTGGAAGGTGTCCGGGAAACAGCGCTGCATCACCTTCCACACCTTTTCACCGAGGGGCGTGGGCGAGAAGCGCCGCTCCTTCGTGGTCGCATACCAGCGCGCCTGGAGCGTCGAGATGATGGCCGCGTACGTCGACGGACGGCCGATCCCCTGCTCCTCGAGCATCTTCACGAGCGATGCCTGGCTGTACCGCGGCGGCGGCTCGGTGAAGTGCTGCGTGGGAACGATCTGCTTGAGCGTGGGCCGGTCGCCCGTGGCGAGCGGCGGAATGGGGCCGAAATCGTCGCCGCTCTTCGCCTCCTCCGCCTCATGCCCTTCGCGGAACAGCACCCGGTAGCCGTCGAAGAGCACCACGGACCCGGTGGACCGGAACAGGAAGCGTCCCAGGTCGAAGTCCACCGTGGTGAGCTCGTAGATCTCGGGCGTCATCTGGGAGGCCACGAAGCGCTTCCAGATGAGCTGGTAAAGCTTGAACAGGTCCGATTCGAGGTACTGCTTCACCGCTTCGGGACGGCGGCTAACCTCGGTGGGCCGGATGGCCTCGTGCGCGTCCTGCACCCGGGCGTTCCCGCCCCGCTTGCCGGCGTGCACGTTCGGCGTATCCGGCAGGTACTTCCGGTCGTAGTTGGCCTTGATGAACTCGCGCGCCTGCTCGATGGCCGAATCCGCCACGCGGACCGAGTCGGTGCGCATGTAGGTGATGAGGCCGACTGGGCCCTCGCCGACGTCCACGCCCTCATAGAGCCCCTGCGCGGCCCGCATGGTCCGTTTGGCCGAGAAGCCCAGCTGTTTGGCGGCTTCCTGCTGGAGCGTACTGGTAATGAAGGGGGCGGGCGGGTTCCGGCGGCGTTCCTTCTTGGTGACGTCGGTGACCACGAAGGGGAGCTTCGAAGCCTCGTCGACGATCCCCTGCGCCGTCGCCTGATCTTTGATCTCGGGCTTGGCGCCATCCAGCTTGTGAAGCCGTGCCTGGAACGCCTGGCCGTCCTTCTCGAGGTCGGCCTCGATGGTCCAGTACTCCTGGGGCACGAACTTCCGGATTTCGTCTTCCCGCTCACAGATCAGCCGGAGGGCCACGGTCTGCACGCGGCCCGCCGAAAGCCCCGTCTTGATGCTCTTCCAGAGGAGGGGCGAAGCCTTGTAGCCCACCAGCCGGTCGAGGATCCGGCGGGCCTGCTGCGCGTCCACCTTCTTCTGATCGATGTCCTGGGGGTTGGCCAACGCCTGCTTGACGGCGTCCTTCGTGATCTCGTGGAACAGGACCCGGCGGACGTTCGAGCCCTTGGCCAGCTGACCCGCCACGTGCCAGGCGATGGCTTCGCCTTCGCGGTCAGGGTCGGTCGCGATCAGGATCTGCTTGGCGCCGCGGGCCGCCTTCTTGATTTCGGCGAGGGTCTTCGCCTTCTCCTTGATCGTCACGTATTCGGGCTCGAACCCGTTCTCGACGTCCACGCCGAGCTTGCGGCGGGGGAGATCGCGCAGATGGCCGACGGTGGCCTTCACCGTGTAGCCCCGGCCCAGGTACTTCCCGATGGTCTTCGCTTTGGTGGGGGACTCGACGATGACGAGCGAGCCCTTCCCGTTGGCGCTGGACGCCTCAACGGCCTCGACGGTCTCTTCGTCCACAGGCTCCACGACGGCCGCGACGTCCTCGACGACCTTGACCTTGAGCTTGGTCTTAGCCGTCTTGGCAGGCTTGGCCGTCTTGGCTGCCTTGGCCGTCTTCGTCGGTTTCTTCTTTTTCACCACAGGCTTCTTAGCAGCCACTGATCAACCTTTCATCATCGGACGGCTGGACGACCGGACGGCATCTTCACCAACCCGCCCCGGTCCGCGCAAGTGACATGATGTCCTGCGCCACCTGCGCCGCCGTCTTCTTGTCCGTCTCAACCTTCGCGTCCGCTTGGAGATACGCGGCTTCGCGCTCCTTCAAGAGTATCTTCATCCGGTCCACCGGGTCCTCACCCATTAACAACGGACGGGTTCCCTCGGGCGTCGCTCGCTCGGATGCCGCTTCCGGCTTCGTCTTCAGATACACCACAAACGCCTGAGGCTTCGCCGACGCGACGGCTCCGGGCTGGGCGGCCCAGCCGCCCCCCGGGGCAATCACCGCGGGCACCTGGCCTAACGCGTTTTCCATCTCCTGTTGTTCCATGGTACGGAACGCGGCCTCGCCCTTCTCCGCAAAAATCAGCGTAATGGGCTTGCCTTCCTTGCGCGCCAGAATGGCGTCGATGTCCACGAAGCCGGCCTGGAGTTGCTCCGCCAGCAGGCGTCCCACCGTGGTTTTCCCGGAGCCGGGCAACCCCACCAGCACGATGTGTTTTTTCATTGACGCGTCCCTCCGGACGCCCGCGCGGCCAGGCGCGCGGCGTACCCTTCCCAGTTGCGGCGCATCTCCGAGAGCGCATCCCCGCCGAACTTCTCACGCATCGCGTGCGCCAGCACCAGCGCCACCATCGCCTCGGAGATGACCCCCATCGCCGGCACGGCCGTCACGTCGGACCGCTCCGACTG
>DATBCM010000257.1:0-3020 GCA_036270455.1 Gemmatimonadales bacterium
CGTCGCGCCCGGCAGGTTGTCGACGACCGAGTCCGGATCCACCCCGCGGCCCTCGATCAGCCACGCTCCCTCCGGCCCATACACGCCGTTCTCGGCGGCGGTGGCGATGCCGCGGTCTTCCAGCGTATTGGACGAGGAGAGCCAGATCTCGCCGCCACAGGTCCGGGCGCCGATCACCTTGCCCAGGCCGAGGCGGCGGAAGCCCTCGCTGAACGCCTCACCGTCCGACGCGGTCCATTGATCGCAGAGCACCACGACGTGCCCGCGGAAGGCCCACTGCATGTTCCAGTAGGGCTGACCGATCCGGCCCTGCCAGTACATCCACGCCTTCCGCATCAGCTTCTCGAGAATCCAGCTGTCGATATTGCCGCCCTGGTTGTGGCGGACGTCGATGATCAGGCCCTGGCGCGTGAGCGCCGGATAGAAGTCGCGCTCGAACTGCGCCATGTCGCCCTGACCCATGGCCCGGAGATGCACATAGCCGATCGAGTCGTGACTCGCGGCGTCCACGGCCAGGCGGCGCGTGTACTCCCATTCGCTGTAGCGCAGTCCGAACGCGGCGCCGCGGGAGAGCGGGGTGACCACGACGTCGCGGCTGCCGGTGGCCGCCTTCGGCGCCTTGACGCGCAGCAGCACCTGCTTCCCGGTCTGATTCTCGAGCAGCGCATCGAGGTCGGGGACCGAGAGGGTCGGCGTGCCGTTCACCAGCTGAATGACGTCGCCTTCGGCCACCCCCAGGCCCGGCATCGCGAGCGGGGAACGCTGGACGGGGAAATCCGGGTCCGACTTGTAAATGTGGGTGACCCGCCAGCCACCATCCGCCGAGTCGCGCTCGTACGTGCCCCCGAGGGAGCCGAGGGTGACTTGGTCCTGGCCCTGCCGGAAGTCGCCGCCGTACACGAAGATGTGCAGGGCCGAGAGCTCGCTGACCATCTGGGCGAGGACGTCGGAGAGCTCGCCCCGGCTCGTGACCCGCGCCGCGAGGGGCGCGTATTTCTGCCGCATGGCCGGCCAGTCCACGCCGTTCATGTGTTGGTCGTAGAAGTAGTCCCGCTCCAGGCGCCACGCCTCGCGGAACATCTCGGCGAACTCCTCGCGGGGGTCGATCGGGAACGTCCACCCGGAGAGCTGCACCTGGGCCTTGGCGTCGAGCGTGGCCGGCGCGCCCGCCGCGTCCACCACATAGACATCGCCGTCTTTCTCGATCATCAGCTTCTTGCGGTCGCTGGTGAGCTCATATTGCCGGAGGCCCTCCGACACCGTCTTCGCCTTCGGCGATTGATTGGAAATCTCGAGGGACATCAGGGAGCGCGTGTTGTCGACGGACGTCGCGAACGAGAGGTAGAAGAGGCGGTCAGTACCCACCGACAGGTTCGCGTAGTTCCCCGCCGGCACCGGGACCTCGAAGAGGCGGTCCATGATCCCGTCGAAATCCACGCTGACGGTGACGTCCTTCTTGCCGGTGTCCGGTGGCGGGGTGGGTGTCTCGTCCTTCGGCTGGAAGGGGGAGCGCAGGCCTTTCACCAGGGACAGGAAATAGATCTTGGTCTGGTGGTCGAAGAAGGGCTCGGGCGCGCGCGCCCCCCACGGCGAACCCACGAGGGACCGGAAGGTCCGGTCGGAGAGGAAGTAGAGCCACTTCCCGTCGGCGCTCCAACCCGGGGCGTAGCTGTCGGCGCGCGACGTGGTCACCGCCGTCGCCTTCCCGCCGGCGATCGAGTACAGGACGATGGTGGAGAACGACGTGCCGGGACGCGTGTACGCGAGCCACTTGGAGTCGGGGGACCAGGTCAGGTCCTGGTAGTCGCCGTCAGGAGACGCTTCGATCCTGGTGGTCTTCTTCGCCGCGACGTCCATGAGCCACAGGGTCTGGTTCTTGTCGTAGTACGCGAGGTACTTCCCATCCGGTGACGTGACGCCGTCCCACCGGAGGACCTTGGCGTCGTTCGTGATCTGCTCGGGCGCGCCGACGCCGTTGGCGGGGAGCCGCCACCAGTCCGTCTCTCCCGATTCGTCGGATAGAACGACGAGGGAGGTGCCGTCGGGGGCGAAACGCGCGGAGCGGTAGCGGACGCCCTGGTGGCGCGAGGCCTCGACCAGCCGTCCCGTCCCGACCGGTGCGACGAACACCTGGCCCCGCGCCGTCAGGACGACGCGGTCGCCGTTCGGAGAGACGTGCGTGGCGGTGACGTAGTCGCCCGGCTTCGTAACCCAGCGCACCCGGAGCTGATCGAAGTCCGACGTCAACGTCACGGGAATCAGGTGCCCCTGGCCGCTCGCGATGTCGTAGATCCAGAGGTCGGCACCCAGCTGGTAGACGATCTTGCCGTTGGCGAGGGCGGGGGACTGAAGATCCCAGCCCTGATGGTGGGTCAGCTGCTTCACGTCGTGACCGTCCGGGTCCATCGACCAGAGGTTCATCGAGCCGTCGCGGTCGGAGGCGAAATAGACGCGCCCCTGCCACCACATGGGCGTCTTGCTCGTGCCCGGATAGTCCGCGGTCAGGGGGGTCGCTTCGGCGGCACCCGGCGGCAGTTTCCAGAGACTCTGAGCGGTGCCTCCCTTATAGCGCTTGGTATGACTCCCCTGGAAATCGAAGCGGGTGAAGAACAGGGTGCCGCCGGCGCGGTCGTACGCGCCGTTGGAGGCCTGGGCCAGGGGCACCGGGCTCCGGGCGCCGGTTGCGAGATCGAGCGTGAAGAGCCGCGCGTCGGGCAGAGTGGACAAGACCCCGGACGAAAGGAGCAGTTTGCCGTCGGGAGTCCAACCCTCGGGGAGCCCGCCGCCCCACGTCCGCCGCACCGGGACCCCTCCGGCCATCGGGACCGTGTAAATCTCCGCGGGGCCTTCGTACGAGCCGACGAAGGCGATGGTCGTTCCGTCGGGGGAGATGGTCGCGTTGGTCTCTTCGCCCTGCCCGCTGGTGAGCCGCCGCGCCACGCCGCCCGCCGCATCCACCATCCAGAGGTCCCCCTCGGCCGTGAACACCAGGGAATCGCCGTGCAGGGCGGGGTACCGGT
>DATBCM010000258.1:0-1838 GCA_036270455.1 Gemmatimonadales bacterium
CCGGGTCGGTCCGCACCCCCACCCGCATGGGAAGGTGCCGGCCGCGACGGTCGGCGAGTTCCTCAGGGGCGTCCGCTTCCTGCTAACCCAACCCGTGCTCCTCGGCGCCCAGCTCCTCGACCTGTTCTCGGTCCTGTTCGCCGGGGCCGAGGCGCTGCTGCCCATTTTCGCGACCGACCTTCTCCATGTGGGGGCCACGGGCCTCGGCATCCTGCGCGCGGCTCCCGCGGCGGGCTCGGTCCTGATGTCCGTGTATCAGGCGTACCGGCCACTGGTGCGCCGGATGGGGCGGGTCATGCTGGTATCGGTGGCGCTCTACGGCCTCTGCATCTCCGCCTTCGGCGTGTCCCGGAGTTTCGCGCTGTCCGTGGCCCTCCTCGTCCTTTCCGGCGTGTTCGACAACGTGAGCGTGGTGCTCCGTTCCACGCTGCTGCAGACGCTCACGCCCCGGCAGCTGCTCGGCCGGGTCGCCGCGGTGAACGCGATCTTCATCGGGTCGTCGAACGAGATCGGGGGCTTCGAATCGGGCGTGGCCGCCCGGCTCCTGGGGGCGGTGCCCGCGGTGGTACTCGGCGGGTTCGTGCCGATCGTGGTCGTCACCTCGATCGCCTTTCTGATTCCCCAGCTCCGCCGGCTCGACCGCATCGCCGATCACGAGCCGGCCGGCCAGCCGTCGTAAGCTCGGCGTAAGGTCGGCACTCTAGCTTCCGCCTCTCTCACTCCCATTCCCCCGAGGCTCGCATGTCGAAGCTCGCCGTTACCATCGCCTGCGCCGCTCTCCTGGCGCCTGCGGCCGCGCCCGCACAGACCTTCACCGCCCACAAGTTCTCGATCGGCGGAGACGGCGGCACCGACTACCTCACCGCGGAGCCGGGATCAAGCCGGGTCTTCGTCTCCCGGGGCACCCACGTGATGGTGGTGGACGGGGCGACCGGCAAGGTGTTGGGCGACATTCCCGACACCCCGCGGACGCACGGCATCGCCCTCACGCCCAAGACCGGGCACGGCTTCATCACCAACGGCGGCGACTCCACGGTGACGATGTTCGACCTGAAGACCCTCGCGGTGATCAAGAAGATTCACATTCCGCAGGGCGGGCAGGACGGCATCATGTACGACGACTATTCCGACCGCGTCATTCTCTCGAATCACAGCCGCCCCATCGGGACGCTCGTCGCCCTCGATCCGGCGTCGGGTGATATCACCGGTTCCGTGGAGCTCGAGAGCAACGGCCCGGAAGGCGTAGCGAGTGACGGGAACGGCAAGCTGTTCGTGAATAACGAGGGCACATCGACCATCCAGGAAGTGGATGCCAAGGCGATGAAGGTGCTCGCCTCGTGGCCGCTCGCGCCGTGCGAGGGACCGACGGGCATCGCGTATGACCGTACGTCCCACCGGATCTTCGCGGGATGCGGCAAGACGTCGGTCGTGGTGGATCCCGCGACCGGCAAGATCGTGGCGACGATCGCGAATGGAGACGGCGTGGATGCGCTGGGCTTCGATCCGGGGGAGAAGCTGATCTACATTCCGGCGGGCAGAGACTCGAACGTCACCGTGGTGCGCGAGGATGGGCCCGACAAGTACACGGTCGTCGCGACCGTCGCCACCATGCGGGGCGCCAAGACCATTGCGGTCGATCCCGTCAAGCACATCGCCTATCTCTTCCAGCCGGAGTATGGACCGGCTCCCGCTCCCGCGCCGGGCACCACGCCGGATCCACGGCGCCGCGGCCCGGTCATCGCGGCCTGGTTCTTCTCGATCACGCACTGAGCTAGCTGTCAGGTGCCAGGTATCGGGTGTCGGGGTCAAACCCTGGCACCTGACACCCGACACCTGAC
>DATBCM010000259.1:0-1919 GCA_036270455.1 Gemmatimonadales bacterium
CCGGCCTTCTTCGGCGAATTTGTGCACCACCTTCACCAGCTCCTTGCGCCGCTCCTCGGTGAGGGCCGGCAGCGGGATCCGGATGATGGTGCCGTCGCTCGAGGGCGTGAGACCCAGATCGGAGACCACGATGGCTTTCTCGATGGCCTTGGCGAGCGACTTGTCCCATGGGGTGACGGTCAGAAGCTTGGGCTCCGGCGCGGCGACACTCGCGACCTGATTGAGCGGCATCAGGTTGCCGTACGCGTCTACGCGCACGACGTCGAGGAGAGTGGTCGTGGCCCGGCCGGTGCGCACGCTCGAGAACTCGCGCTTCACCGACTCGAGCGATTTCTCCATGGCCGCTTTGGCCGATTTCAACAGCTCGGGGATCGTGCTCATCGAACGATGGTGCCGACGCGCTCCCCGGCCAGAATGCGCGCGGTCGCGCCGGACTGGTTGATGTTGAACACTACGATGGGAAGTCCGTTCTCCTTGCACAAGCCGAACGCGTTGGCGTCCATCACGGCGTACCCCTTGACGAGCGCGTCCTGGAAGGACAGCTCCGGGATGAACTTCGCCGTCTTGTCCTTCTTGGGATCGGCGGTGTACACGCCGTCCACATTGGTCGCCTTCATCAGGACTTGCGCCTCGATTTCCAGAGCCCGCAGCACGGCCGCGGTGTCCGTGGAAAAGTAGGGGTTTCCGGTCCCCCCGGCGAAGATCACCACCCGCCCCTTGTCCAGATGCCGAATGGCCCGCCGGCGGATGTACGGCTCGGCCAGCTCCTCCATCCGGATGGCCGTCATGACCCGCGTATCGACGCCCTTTTTCTCCAGCAATTCCTGCAGGGCCAGAGCGTTGATCACGGTGGCCAGCATGCCCATGTAGTCGGCCGACACGCGGTCCATACCCTGCTGACTGGCGGTGGTCCCGCGGAGGATGTTCCCACCCCCCACCACCAGTCCCAGCTGGACACCCGTGGCCGCCACCGACTTCAGCTCATCGGTCAGCCCCTCGAGGGTAGCAAAATCGATGCCCGCCCCGGTGCCCTTCCCACCCGCGAAGTGCTCACCCGACAGTTTGAGCAGCGCGCGCTTGTAGGCCAGGGGGGGGGCCGCCACGGTCAGCTGCCCCCGAGCTCGAACCGGGAGAACCGGCGGATCTGCACCTTCTCACCGGTCTTCCCTGAATAGGCCTTCACCAGGTCGCCGATGGTCACCTTGTCGTCCTTCACGAAGGGCTGCTCCATGAGCACGCTCTCCTGGAAGAACTTCTTGAGCATGCCCTCGACGATCTTGCCGCGGATCTGCTCGGGTTTCTTCTGCTCGATGACCTGGGCCTCGTAGATGCGCCGCTCGCGCTCCACGACGTCCGGGTGAATGTCCTCGATCCGGACCGCCAGCGGGCGCGTGGACGCAATCTGCAGCGCGATGTCGCGCGCGAGCTGCTTGAACTCGTCGGTGCGCGCCACGAAGTCGGTCTCGCAGTTCAGCTCCACCATCACGCCGACCTTGCCGGTGAAGTGGATGTACGCGTCGATCAGGCCCTCCGCCGCGGTCTTCTCGGCGCGCTTCTCCGCCTTCGCCGCGTACTTCACCCGCAGGATCTCGGTAGCCTTCTCGAGGTCGCCACCGGTCTCTTCCAGAGCCCTCTTGCAATCCATCATTCCGGCACCCGTGCGGTTCCGGAGCTCCCCCACCATTTTCGCTGAAATCTCAGGCATTCATCGTCCCCGTTAAAAAATGCCGCCCTCGGCCGTCAGGCACGGAGGGCGGCGGCTCTTGATCAACCCCGTCAGGCGGGCGCTTACGCGCCCCCCCCACCGGCCGCCGACGTTCCACCCGCCGGCGCTTCGTCCGTCTTCATCCGGGCCGCGATGGCCTCGGGCTTCGGCCGCCGCTTCCGGCGGGCCGGCTTCTTCTTGCGATCCCCTTCGG
>DATBCM010000260.1:0-1714 GCA_036270455.1 Gemmatimonadales bacterium
GAGGCCCGCGCCCCACGCCGCGCCGGAGGGCGCATGGGTCGGCGGCCGGACTCCAGGAGTGCACCCGCTCGTCGCCTGGACCTGCTGCTCGGCGGTCTGCAGAAACGCGACGTGCTGGTCGAGGATCTGCGCGTCGGCTGAGCCGATGGTCTTTCCGTTTCGGACCGCCTTGTAGTCCTGGAGCACGCGGTCGACCATGGTCGCCTTGAGCGACGGTCCCGATTGAGCGCCTGAAGAGAAGAAGTGGTCCCACACCGCCTGGGGGTTGCAGCTGCGCGCGGTGGGGATGATCCCGCCGTTCGTCGGGTGAGTCGGGTCCTGATAGGTCGCGGAGCTGGCCAGGCCGCCCGGGTACAGAGATCCCAGCGGGCCGCCGGCCTCGGCGTCGTTGGCCGTGTACGCCAGAGACCGGCCCTTGAGCGCCGCCGTCTTGTAGAAGCTGGTCGAGCTCGCCAGCACCTGGTCGAGGCTGGCCATCGGCGAGACCGACTCGAAGTCCGAGGAGGCCGCTCCGTTGCCGAAGTGCGCGTGATGGTGCGCGTAGAAGGGCAGGAAGTCGAAGCCCTGCATCATCAACATCTTGGGGAGCATCGCGTTGAAGGACGCGTCGATGATGTCGGAGATCTGCCCGTTGCTGACGAGCGTGGAGAGCGGCCTCGAGTAGAGGGTGTGCAGGCCGGGCGGCGACAGGGGAGTGAAGCCCGCGGTCGAGGTGATGTCATACGGGAGCGGCGGCATCAGCTGCGAGTACGGGCCGATCATCCGGTACAGGCCGTTGTACGCGGCGATCCCGATGAAGCTCTTCTGCACCGGAGCGGCCTGCGCCCTGGCCTCCCGGCTCATCAGGGACGGCAGCAGGGGAAGGGCGAGCGTCGCCCCTGCGCCTTGAAGGAAGTGCCTTCGGCTCAAAGAGTCCCATTTCATGTCACTGCACCTGCCGGTAGAGGAACTGCCGTTGTGCGGTGGTGGCCGCGAACATCTGGAGCAGCGTGTCGTTGGCGACGGTCTGCCGCATGCTCTCCAGCGTGCACCCGTCTTGAGCGGGCACCTCCTGGCGGCCGAACGCGTAGCGGAAGTACTGGACCGCCATGCAGCGCTGCCCCATCCCGAGCTGAGCGATGTACGCGTCGAGGGCCACCGCGTCCTGGAGCAACTGCGTGTCGCCGGGGAAGAGCGCCCCCACGTCCGGGGTGTTCACCGGCACCGAGCCGTTCTGCACCCCGGTGGTGTCGTCGAACTTCAGCTCGTGGGTGCGGTAGCGGCCGAGCGAGTCGTAGTCCTCCGAGACGAAGCCGAGCGGATTCATGCTGCCGTGGCACTGCAGGCACTGGGCGGGATTGCTGGACGTCCCGGCCGTCGCCTGCTCCACCAGCCACCGCGTGGTGTGCGTCGAGTCCTCTCGGACCGGCACCACGTTCACCGTCGGCGGCGGAGGGGGGAGGACCTGGCACAGGACGTTGAAGCGGACGTTCTTCCCCTTGATGATCGGGTCCGAATATTCGGTTCCGCTGATCAGGAAAGCCGCGCGGGTGAGCAGTCCGGTCCTCGGCTGGGCGGTGGGAAAGGGCGTCAAGGTGCTCGCGGTCCCGTCCCAGACCGTCGACAGGCCGTAGAGCTTGGCGAGGTCGGTCGTCCGCGCGAAGGAGTAGGGGCTGTTGACCAGGTCGGTGTACTGCCCCGACGTCGCGAACGTGTAGTACTGCGTCAGGTCGAC
>DATBCM010000261.1:0-1945 GCA_036270455.1 Gemmatimonadales bacterium
CCGAAATCTCGAGCGCGCCGTCGCCGACGGGATTGATTTCGTTCAGCGCGCGATTGCGGCGGCGCCGCAGTTCGGCAGCGGACGGGGACCGCTGAATCACTTCGTTCCGGTGCCGAGGGGGGCTCCGTCGGACCTGTTAGACGGTTAGACGGGCAGACGGGCAGTTACTAACCGCCTAACCGTCTAACCGCCTAACAACTTCAGTCACCAGGTCCCCGAGCTTCGTTCCCGCACGGAGCCCGACGGCCAGCACCTCTTCATGCGACAGCGTCTCGCCCGAAAGTCCCGCCGCAGGATTCGTCACGATCGAAAAGCCGAGACACCGCATGCCCCGCGCTCGCGCAACGACGACCTCCGGCACGGTGGACATCCCCACCGCGTCGGCTCCCAAATTCCTCAGCATCCGCACTTCGGCGGGCGTCTCGTACGAAGGACCGAGCAGCGCCGCGTAGACGCCCTCTTCGAGCGGCACCTTGAGCCGCGCCGCGGTCTCCTTCGCGAGCTTCCGCAACTTCGCGTCGTAGGCCTCGGTCAGGTCGGGGAAACGCTCTTCCCCCTCGATCACGGGACCGATCAGCGGATTCCGGAACATGAGGTTGAGATGATCGGACAGCAGCATCAGGGTGCCGGCGCCGAAGCCGGCCCTGATGCCGCCCGACGCGTTCGTCACCACGAGCGTCGTGATTCCGAGGCGTGAAAAAACCCGTACCGGGAGTCCCGCCGTGACGGCGTCGTGGCCCTCATAGAGATGAAAGCGCCCCGCCTGCACCAGCACCGGAACTCCACCGAGGTTTCCGGCGACCAGCTCGCCCTTGTGTCCGGCCACGCCGGGCTCCGGGAATCCCGGAATGTCCGCATACGGCACCCGGACCGCCCCTTCCACCCGGTCCGCCAGAAACCCCAGCCCGGATCCGAGGACGATGGCGACCTTTGGCTTTCGCGGGGCGATGCGCCTGGCGACGACGTCCGCGGCCGCCTGCGGCGACGCCGCGGTCACAGCAGCATGCCGGCAAGCGTCGCGGACAGGAAATTCGCCAGCGTGCCCGCGAGCATGGCCCGGAACCCGAGCCGGGCGAGATCGTGCTTCCGCTCGGGGGCGAGGGCGCCGATGCCGCCGATCTGAATCCCCACGGACGAGAAATTCGCGAATCCGCAGAGCGCGAACGTCGCGATGGTATAGGAGAGCGGATCGAGCGTCCCTCGCATGGGACCGAGCTGCGAGTAGGCGACGAATTCATTCAACACCATGCGGGTGCCCAGGAGCCCGCCCACCGTGCCCGAGTCGTGCCACGGGACACCCATCACCCAGGCAACGGGCCGGAAGATCCAAGCCAGGACGCTTTGAAGATCGGCTGGGAACCAGCCGGCAACCCCGTGAATCGCGCCCATGATCCCATTGGTCAGTGCGATCAGCGCGATGAAGGAAATCAGCATCGCCATCACGTTCAGCATCAGATGGAGGCCTTCACCGGTGCCCCGAGACGCCGCGTCGACCAGGTTCACGTCGGTGCGCGGGATGTCGACCGTCACTCCGCCCCGGGTCTCGGGTACCTGGGTCTCGGGCTCGAAAATCTTTGCCATCATGATGGTGCCGGGCGCCGTCATGATCACGGCGGTGAGCAGATGCCGGGCCTCGATGCCGAACGCGATGTAGGCCACCATGATCGATCCGGAGACGTGAGCCATGCCGGAGGTCATGACGGTCATCAGCTCGGACTGCGTCATCTTGGGCAGGAAGGGCCTGATGGTGAGCGGCGCCTCGGTCTGCCCCATGAAGATCGAAGCCGCCACGTTCAGGCTCTCGGCCCCGCTCGCCCCCATCACCTTGTTCATCATGATGGCGAACGCCTTTACGACCACCTGCATGATCCCCAGGTAATACATGATCGCGAAGAGGGCGGAGACGAAGATGATCGTGGGCAGGATCTGAAACGCGAAGACCACG
>DATBCM010000262.1:0-3987 GCA_036270455.1 Gemmatimonadales bacterium
CGTTCAAGGGTGGCGGCGATGAGCACCGTGGCGGGGATTTCCTGGGGCGGAGTCATTTGGGTGCGCCCCTGTAGTGCAACAAATGGACCCGGGCCATCCAAGTCGAAACACTTGGAATCATGGGGACTTGACGCCGGTCCCAGGGAGTTCGTCGGCTTCGAAAGCCTCATAATGGTGCCAAGCTCCCATCTCGTCCTGCCGCCCTATGCAGCTTCGACGGCTTTGAGGGCGGCACGGCAGAGCGCGAGTTCGACCGTGTCACCCGACGCGGTCACACATTGCTCGCCCCGTTCCAGCTTCACCCAGTAGGGGCCCCGGTTGGCGACGTCCATCATCCAGCCGACACGCGCGAGTTGATACTCGAGCATGAGGCTGGCTTCATAGGCGGAGCTGTAAGGTGCCGCGCCGCTCCCATCCTCGTGCCGGAAGATCCGGCGGTTGATCTCGAGATCGAGGTCGGGGCCTGCCGCGGCGCGGTCACCGTCGTCTTCAATGCGAAGCCGCGGGAAGGTGGCGCGCATCAGGCCGCTCCGGCGACGGCGAGCCCGGGGGGGTCACCGGGACTCGCCACCGCGGAGATCTGATTCGCCCCTCTCCGCTTCGCTTCATACAGCGCCAGATCGGCGCCCGCGTAGAGCTCGTCGGCGCCATCGGCGTCGAGAGGCATCGTCGCGACGCCACCGCTCAGTGTGAGGTTCAGCATGCGCCCATGCACCTCTTGAGTGGAGAACCAGTTGTAGACCCCCAGTCGCAAACGCTGGGCCATGAGGAGCGCCTCGGCCTGGGGGGTGTCGGTGAGGATGATCGCGAACTCGTCCCCGCCCACGCGGCACGGGATGTCGGCCCCGCGGACGTGCGCCCGGATCAGGACCCCCATCTGGCGGAGGACCTCGTCTCCGGCCTGGTGGCCGAAGCGGTCGTTGATGTCCTTGAAGTCGTCCAGGTCTATCAGGAAGACCGACACCGGCGTTCCGTACCGGCGGCACCGCTCGGTTTCCCGGGCGAGCGCCTGGTCGAAGTACCGGCGATCGTAGAGGTCGGTGAGGACGTCCGAAATCGCCTGGTGGTGCAGGGAGCCGAGCGCGGACTTGTCCACGACCGTGGCGTCGATCGTCTCTGCGCGGACGTTCAGCAGATAATCCAGCAGAGCGACACGGGCGCCGACGTCACGGCCCAGCACGCGCACCAGCGCGCGCCGGTGCCGGGCGCTTTCCCGCCAGATCCTTCGCGCTTCCCGTTTGGGGAGCCCGAGATCGGCGATGCCTTCGAGTCGTTTTTCTGAGCGAGTCATAGGAGCAACCTTTCTCTCAGGCCCCTAGGTAGGCAGGGACCATGCCCCGGAGGTCTGCCAGGGTGCGATACGCAACAGCTTGTATTGCAATGACTTACTGTGATATGGCTGATTCCTGAGGCGCGAGCATAGGCCTCCTTTTGGTGCGGAACGGCGGGGCAGAGGCTTCAAGGCGAGGCTTTCCCTGACGTGGCCCGAAAGGTGCAAACCCTGGGATCCGTGAGCGCTCCCTCTCGACCCCGCGAGTGGATCTGCGTCGGCACGGCGGCCTGGCCGGCGGCACCAGTCGTGGCGCGCGTCACCGCACGCGTAGGCGCCTGGGGACATAGCCTCTCACCGGAGCGCGTGGCCCGCGAGCGCTGGATCCGCTTTCGCATCACGCTCGCGAACCTCCCGCCGACTCCGGAGGGTGTTCGGCTCAGGCCGATCACCGACAACTTCATCCAGGGTCTCGCGGAGCACGTGGACCGGGACCAGAACCAGCTCAGGTCCGGTCTGCGCTTCTGGGAGCACGGGTTGCGGCGTGCCTACGTGTGGTGCGACGAGTCGGGGCCCCTCTGCATGCAATGGCTCCTGACGCGGGCCGATAATGCCTTGTTGCGGACGCTGCCGGAGTGGGCGGGGATGTACCCGCCTCTCGAGGCGGGATGGGGCCAGGTGGAAAACCTGTTCGCATTTTCCACGGCCCGCCGGAAAGGCGTGGCGACGCAATTCGAATACGCCTTGTACTACGTTGCCCGGGATCTCGGCCTCGCGGGCCTGGTGACGCATATCGCGGAGACGAACGAGCCGGCGCGCGGGTGGGCGGCCCGCGCGGGCTGGGAGGCCTTCGGAGTCATCGCCCGGTACCGCCTCGACCTCCCCCTGGTCCGGGCCCTTCCGCTCTATTTGCACCGTGTCGGCGACCCCATCTGACGCGCCCACGCTCCAGTGGGAGCGCGAGGGCGTCGTCTCCGACGCTACAGGCTTCATCCGTCCCTTCCGCCGGGAGGACATCCCGGGCGTCGTCACCCTCCGGCGTCACGCCTTCAGGCTGAGCGAGCAGGAGACCCCGTCGGGTCTTGCTGACTATCTCGACGTGGTGTTCTTCGGCTCCCCCTGGTCCGACCCGGCCTATCCGTCCTGGGTCTACGAGGACGAGCGGGGCGCGGTGGGCGGGTTCGTGGGTGTCGTGCCGCGCCCCATGGTGTGGAGAAGCCGGCCGATCATCGCCGCCGTCGCCACTCAGCTGATGGTGGCGCCCGGGTACAAGGGCCACATCAGCGTCCAGCTTGCCCGGGCGTTCTTCGCGGGTGCGCAGGATCTCTCGATCGCCGATTGCGCGAACGATGCCGCACACCGCATCTGGATGGCGATGGAGGGCATGGCGTCCCCCCTCCGGAGGATGCAGTGGCACGTGCGCCTGGATCGTCACGGGCCTCGCAGCCACTCCTCCCCCGGATGGGGCACCTACGTGTCGACGCTCGATCCCGCGGAGCTCCTGCCCTGCATGATCGACGTCCTGAGTGGATACCGCGTCGCACCCTCGTACGACGTACGGTCGCTCTCCTGGCTGCTCAGTATGGCGGCGGCCAAACGGAACTTGGGCCGGCTCTTGGGGGGCATCGTCCGGGATTCTGAAGGTGCGGCGGTGGGATGGGTGCTCTACTACATCGGGGCGAGGAACAGGAAGGCCGAGATCTTACAAATGGGGAGCATTCCGGGCGCGCGGTCCCTGCTGTTGCAGCACGCGATGTGGCAGGCCCGGTCCGACGGCGCCCGCGAGTTGCGCGGGCGCGTGGACCCGCCCTTCTGCTCAGCTCTCGCGACCGCTCAGTGCGAATTCACCACTACCGGGCCCTGGGTGCTGCTCAAGGCCCGAGACCCCGACCTCGGCGCTGACTTGGAACCGGACCGGGACGGCCGGGACAGCGGGGACGACCGGTACATCGGAGACGGCCAGAGCGACGCGTTCCTCTCGCGGCTGGACGGGGAGTGGTGGCTGGCGTTTTAGCAGACTGGTCATCGTCTCGATCAGCCAGCGGCCGCCGATGGTAAGGAGCGCCCCCAGTTCGAGCACGCCGGGGCCCGGATCGCGGAGCTGAAACTCGGACGACCGCGCCCCAAAGAGTACGTCCTTCAAGAAGGCGCCCCAGAGCGAGAATGACGACGCCCGCGCGTACGGCACCTGTGCCGGTGCCCGCGGTTTCGGTTTCGAGACGCCGTCCTTGAGGGCCAACAGATCGCCGCGGAACCAGCGCTCCCGCACGCCCACGGTATGGGGGCGGATCTTGGGGAGCGGCTCCCCGGCGAAGAGACAGGTCACGAGCTGCGGGAGGTTGAGTCCGGCTTCAAGAGCCAGCGCGGTGGACGTCGGGAACCGGGAGCTCACGCCGATGAACGTGTACTCGTCGTCCCGGCGGTCGTACCGGAACTCGACCATCGCGACCCCATGCCAGCCCCACGCTTCCAGGACGCGGGAGGTCGCGGAGACGAGTCGCTGGTCCAGCGGGATAGACCGGCGCACGACGCTCACACCACCGGTGAGCGGATACTCCCGCTCCCATTCGCAGGGGAAGAGCGCGACGACTTTTCCCTGATCGCAGACCGCGCTCACGCAGTGTCCGATGCCCGTCAAGCACTCGTGGATCAGCATCATCTGGATGTCGCGTTGACGGGGTCCGAGCAGCCGCGCGAGGGCGCGGAGGCTCTCCGCG
>DATBCM010000263.1:0-3780 GCA_036270455.1 Gemmatimonadales bacterium
GCGGGGGTCGAGATGGTGATGCCGGGAGACAACACGAAGATGGCGATCGAGCTGATCACGCCGATCGCGATGGAAGAGGGCCTGCGCTTCGCGATCCGGGAAGGTGGCCGGACGGTCGGCGCCGGCGTCGTCACCAAGATCCAGAAGTAACTGATGTCTGATGTCTGACGTCAGACGTCAGTTCTGAAAGGATAGCACCGTGCCTCGCGAAAACATCATCATGGAATGCACGACCTGTAAGAGCCGGAACTACTTCACCACGAAGAACCGGCGGAAGCACCCTGAGCGCGCGGAGTGGAAGAAGTACTGCCCGCGGTGCAACAAGTCGCAGGTCCATAAGGAATCGAAGTAGCCGTGGCGACGGACGTCGTCACAACGCCCGAGGGCGGGCGCCCGGGATTGGTGTCCCGGCTGGTGACCTTCCTGCGGGAAGTCCAGGCCGAGACCAAACGGGTCACCTGGCCGTCGTGGATCGAGCTGCGGAAGGCGACGATCGCGATCATCGCGTTCACGCTGGTCCTCGGCGTCACCATCGGCTGGATGGACACCATCCTCCAGTACGTGCTGGTGACCGTGGTGGCCAAGGTCTTCTGATGGCCGACCGCCGCTGGTACGCCGTGCAGACCACGGCCGGGCACGAGAACAAGGTCCGCTCCCTCATCGAGCGCCGGATTCAGGACGATATCCGCCCGGACGAGGAGAAGCCGATCAAGCTCGCGATGGTCCCCACCCAGGAAGTGGTGGAGATCAAGAATGGCAAGAAAGAAACGGTCAAGCGGAAGATCTATCCTGGGTACGTGCTGGTCGAGATGGCGCTGAACCAGGAGACCAGTCACGTCATCAACGGGATTCAGGGCGTGATCAAGTTCGTCGGCACCGGCAAGGAGCCGATGGCCCTGCGCAGTGACGAAGTAAACCGCCTGCTGGGCATCGCCGAGCCGGTGGCGGAGGAAGAGCCGGTGCAGGAGATCCCGTTCCTGACCGGACAGGTG
Organism: Gemmatimonadales bacterium; assembly: GCA_036270455.1. Taxonomy (GTDB): domain Bacteria; phylum Gemmatimonadota; class Gemmatimonadetes; order Gemmatimonadales; family GWC2-71-9; genus 40CM-2-70-7. Next base: position 993 of record DATBCM010000263.1, read on the forward strand.
GTCGAGATCATCGAGGGTCCGTTCTCGGACTTCTCGGGCACGGTGGAAGAAGTGATTCCCGACAAGGGGAAGGTCCGGGTGTCGGTCTCGCTGTTTGGCCGGCCGACATCGGTTGAATTGGATTACTTGCAGCTCAAAGCACACTAGACGTCTAGACGTCTAGGTGGCCCCACCACGGGTCAAGTGGGAGTCCGCTGGCGCATGCGGGCGCTATAGAAAGGAAGGCGCATGGCCAAACCCATCACTGCAGTGGTGAAACTGCAGGTCCCCGCCGGGCAGGCGAACCCGGCGCCGCCGGTCGGTACGGCCCTGGGACCGCATGGCGTCAACATCATGGACTTCGTGAAGCAGTTCAACGCGAAGACCCAGGGCGCCATGGGCATGATCACCCCGGTCGAGGTCACGATCTTCAAAGACCGGACCTTCACCTTCATTACCAAGACGCCCCCCGCGGCCGTCCTCTTGAAGAAAGAGGCCGGCATCGAGAAGGGCTCCGCCCAGTCCAACCGGACCAAGGTCGGCACGGTGACGAAGGCCCAGGTCAAGAAGATCGCCGAGCTCAAGATGCCCGATTTGAACGCCACGAGCCTCGAGTCCGCCATGAAGATGGTGGCGGGCACCGCGCGCTCCATGGGGCTCGAGGTGAAGGACTGATGCGCGTGCACGGAAAGAAGTTCCGGGCCGCCGCCCTCCAGCTCGAAGCCCGCAGGCTCTATCCGGCCAAAGAGGCGGTGGAGAAGGTCAAGACCACGTCGTTCGCCAAGTTCGACGAGTCGGTGGACATCGCGGTGCGCCTGGGCGTCGATCCCAAGCACGCCGATCAGATCGTCCGCGGCACCGTCTCGCTCCCGCATGGAACCGGGAAGTCCGTCCGGGTGTTGGTGATCGCGCAGGGGGAGAAGGCGAAGGAAGCCGAGGCGGCCGGAGCGGACGCCGTCGGCGTGGAGTACCTCCAGAAGATCAAGGACGGCTGGCTGGACACGGACGTCATCGTGGCCACGCCGGACGTCATGGGACAGCTCGGACCCCTCGGCAAGGTGCTCGGCCCCCGCGGCCTGATGCCGAACCCGAAGGCCGGCACGGTCACCATGGACGTGTCCCGGGCGGTGAAGGAATTGAAGGCGGGCAAGATCGAGTTCCGGGTGGACAAGGCGGGGATCGTGCACGCCCCCATCGGGAAGCGCTCCTTCGGCGCGGACGCGCTCGAAGCGAATCTGCACGCCTTCATGGACGCGATCGTGCGGGCCAAGCCCGCGGCGGCCAAGGGCCACTATGTGCGCTCGGTGACGGTATCGAGCACCATGGGCCCCGGCATCCATCTGGACCCGGCGGTGTACGCATGAGCGCGACCAAGACCCAGAAACAGGAGTCCGTGACCACGCTGACGGCCAAGCTGAAGCAGTCGCCGTCACTCTACGTCACCGATTTCACCGGGCTGAACGTGGCCCGCATCACGGACCTCCGCCGCCGGCTCCGCAAGGCGGGCGGGGAGTACGTCGTGGTGAAGAACACCCTGGCCCGGCGCGCCCTCGGGGACGCCAAGGTGCCGGGGCTGGACGAGCATCTCTCGGGTCCCACGGCGCTGGTCCTGGCCGGGGCGGATCCGGTGGCGTCGGCCAAAGTGCTGACCGACTTCGCCCGGGAGTTCGAGAAGCCGTCCGTCAAGATCGGGCTCGTGGACGGCAAGGCCGTGTCGCCGGAGCAGGTGAAGCGGCTGGCGGCGTTGCCGTCGAAACACGAGCTCCTGAGTCAGCTCGGCGGCGCGCTGCAGGCGCCGATGGCGGGATTCGTAGGTGCATTGAACGGACTGTTGATGAACATGGTGGGTGCCCTCGAGGCGCTCAAGACCAAGCGCTCCTCGGGCGCTGTTTCTTAACCGGCAGGGAGACTCTCAAATGACCACGCAGACCCAGCTCAGCAAGGACGACATCATCTCGGCGATCGGCAACATGTCGGTGTTCGAGCTCGCCGAGCTGATCGAAGCCTTCAAGGAGAAGTTCGGCGTCACCATCGCCGCCCCGGTGGCGGCAGCGGCGCCGGCAGGCGCGGCGGCCGCGGCGCCGGCGGTTGAGGAAAAGACCGAGTTCACAGTCGTCCTCAAGAGCGGCGGCGAAAAGAAGATCCAGGTCATCAAGGAAGTCCGGGCCATCACGAGCCTGGGCCTCAAGGAAGCCAAGGACCTGGTCGAGGCCGGCGGGAACGTCAAGGAAGGCGTGTCCAAGCAGGAAGCCGACGAGATCAAGAAGAAGCTCGAAGCGCAGGGCGCGACCGTCGAACTGAAGTAGACGCATGGGTTGGACGCCGCGGACCACACGGGTCCGGTGGCGCGCCCTGGTCTTCTTCGGTGGACGGCATGCACGGAATCGCACCACTCTTGCTCGGTTTGAGCACCCATCGCGGCCCCTGGACCAGCATCCGGTCCCGGGGGGCGCTGGGCCTTTTGCGTTGTCTTTGAGGACGTGACATGACCAACAACAAGGCTTTGCCGGTGCTGTCGTTCGCCAAGCTCGAGGAGGGGATGTCCATGCCCCACCTCCTCGACATTCAGACCCGCGCGTTCGAGTCCCTCCTGCAGCCGGACGGGAAAGGCGACGCGCGCGCGGACGTCGGCTTGGAGCGCGTGTTCAAAGACCTGTTCCCGATCCAGGACGTGAACGGGAACTACTCGCTCGAGTTCGTCCACTACGCCCTCGGCGAGGCGAAGTACTCGGTCGAGGAGTGCATCGAGCGCGACATGACCTACTCGGTGCCCCTCAAGGCCACGCTGCAGCTGGTGGTGATGGAAGAG
>DATBCM010000264.1:0-7621 GCA_036270455.1 Gemmatimonadales bacterium
CAGGGCCTGATAGACGCGGAGAGCGTCGTCCTGGTGTCCTTGTTTCAGGTACAACTCGGCCATCGTCTCCGTGAGCACCGGCTCGGCCTGCGACAGCGCCGCCGTGTCGGCCGCGCCCACGTCGTCGGCCGTGTCGGTCGCCCGCGACTGCCGCGACGTGGGAGCGGGAGCCGGTTCCGGGGGAGGCACGGGGGCCGGAGGGGGCGGTGGAGGCGCGGACGCCATCGGCAGAGACTCCCGCAGCGGAGGCTCGACGTCGTCGGGCATGATGAGCGGCAGTGAAACCGGTGGCCCGTCCGGTTCGAGATGGGGCGTCGCCGTGCTCTCGAGCATCGGTTGATCCAGGCGGAACATGCCGCTGCCTTCGTACTGCGTCCGGGACAACCCCTCCACTTCGGTGTTCTCAGCCTGCACGCCGGGGCCTTCTTCGGACATCATGCCGTCCATCCGCTGCGATTCCGGCGCGTTGCTGAAGTCGATGCCGTCGAAACTCTCGAGGCCCATGCTGTTCCGCGGTGCCACCTTCCCCTGCCCCGGGAGCTCATGCTCGGCCTCGAGGCCCAGGGAGAGCCGCTGATCCTTGGCGGCCGCGGCGCCATCGGCGCTGGGCAGCTCCGGCTCCGCGTCCACCAGGCGGTCCGCGTCGACGATCTTTTCGGCCGTGCCGCTGGCGCGCTCGACCTTGAAGTCGGGCTGCTCCATGGGCACCGTGGACATGTCGACCAGCGAGAGGCGCGGCGGCAGGTCCGTCGCCCCTGCCGGTGCGGAGGCTACCGGAGCCTCGGCTGCCGGCACGGACGGGCGGGGAGCCGTTTTGGCCTGGGTGGCCTTGGCCTTCATGCGGGTCAAGGCTTCAGCCGCGTCGCCGTTCATGGGGTCGGCGGAGATCAAGCGGGTCAGCCATTCGGACCCCTGCTCGTAATGGCCAGTTCGTTCAGCGATTTCCGACAGGATGCGGAGAGCCAGGATGTTTTCGGGGTCGAGCTGGAGCACCTTCTGGAACACTTCGGTCGCGCCGGCGTCGTCTTTTTGGTCGATCAGACACCGGCCGTACACGATGTGGGCGCTGACATAGTCCGGGTGGAGCTCCAGGCCGCTCTTGCAGAGGTCGATGGCCCTATCTATCTCTCCTGCTTTACGATAGGCGTCCGCCAAGGGCGCGAAATTGCGCCCTTTGGGATTCTCGAGCCAGCGGCGCTCGAGCTTCTCGATCTCACTGGTGTACGCCAATGGGCCTAAGTCTTTGTGGGAATTGGTCGAAGATAGTGTTCGGCCCAGTTTGCTGTCAATCATCGGCGCCCGGGGTTCGCTTGAGTTTCCTCGTTGTGGTTTTTAGACTTATGCCCCTTCACCCCCCTTCTTAACCGGAGCTAAGACCCCCCATGATGCGCTCCATGCGCGAGAACTCGAAGTACATCTTCTACGTCCTCGCAATTGCGTTTATCGGCTGGCTGGTATTCGACGTCGGGATGGGGGTCACGGGGGCGAAAACCGGAGGCGACGTCGTCCTCAAGATCGACGGCACCGAAATCCACTATCCGGAGTGGCAGCAGGCCGTGGCGGCGGCCCGGGACCAGTACCTCGCCCGGGGTGGCAGCTCCTCCCTGACCGATGATGAGCAGAAGCAGCTCGAAGATCAGGTGGTCGATCAGCTCACCCAGGACATCGCCCTCCAGAAGGCGTACTCCCGGCTGGGCATCACGGTCTCGGATCAGGACGTGATCGAGGCCGCCCGGACCTCACCGCCCCCGGAAGTCATGCAGGCGCCCGATTTCCAGACGAACGGCCAGTTCGACATGAACAAGTGGCTGCGCTTCCTGGCGTCGGGATCGTCCGCGCAGCTGATGCTCCAGCTGGAGGCGCGGTACCGGCAGGTCATTCCGCAGCAGAAGCTCGCGGAGTACCTGACCGCGGACGTCTACGTGCCCGATGCCAAGTTGTGGCGCATCTGGCGGGATCAGCACGACACGGTGACGACGGCGATGGTCGCCATTCAGGCCGTCGGGATCCCGGACTCCGCCGTGAAGCTGACGGACCAGGACATCCAGGCCTACTACGCGGCGCACCAGACGGAGTTCAAGCGCCCCGGCGTCGCCTACACGTCATTCCTCGTGCTGCCGCGCGCCGCGGAGGCATCCGACACCGCGGCGGCCCTCGCGCTGGCACGGAAGACCCGCCCGCAGGTGGCGGTCAGTGAGTCGGCCTTCGCCCGAATCGCGAAGCAGCTGTCGGTCGACACCGTCAGCGGGGCCCGGGGTGGCGATCTGGGGTGGATCCGCCGTGACGAGTCCAGCTTTGACCCGGCCTTCATGGCCGGCCTGAAGAACCTGAAGCCGGGGCAGGTCTCGGATCCGGTGTTGTCGCAATTCGGGTATCACCTCATCCGCATCGACAAGGCGGCGGGCGACTCGCTCAAGGTCCGGCACATCCTGTTCTCCATCGCGCTGTCGGGACCGCGGCTCGACCTCGTCGAAGCGCGGGCCGACACGCTCGACCGCCTGGCGGCCGAGCACGACGACGGCAAGGTGATCGATTCCCTGGGGAAGAGCATGCACCTGAACGTCGGGCAGGCGCCGGCGTTCTATCAGGGTGAGCGGGTGACCCTGGGCAAGTATGTGGTCCCCGACGTCGGGACCTGGGCGTTCGGTGGCGCGCGGCCCGGGCAGACCAGCAAGGTCATCGAGGGCGAGCGGGCCTTTTACGTCTTCCGCCTCGACTCGCTCTCTCCGGCGGGCGTGCCGCCCCTGGCCGAGATCCGGACGCAAATCGCGGGCGCAGCCCGGTTCGCCCGCAAGAAGGAAATGGCGCGGCAGCGCGGTCAGGCGCTCGCGGCGATGCTCGCCGGCGCGGTCGACTTCAAGCAGGCCGCGACGGCCGCGGGGTACACGGTGACGACGGTGGGGCCGTTCACCCGGCTCCGCCCGCCCCCGCAGATTCAACTCGATCCCGAGGTCATCGGGGCGGCGTTTGCGTTGAACCCCGGTGAGCGCAGCCCCTTGATCGAAGGCCGCACCGGTGACTTCCTGCTCCAGGGCGGCGCCCGGAGCAAACCCGACTCAACGGCGTGGCTGGCGCAGCGGGACCAACAGCGGACGGTGCTCGTCCGCGGACTCCAGCAGGCGCGCGTGACCGCCTATGTCGCGGCGCTGAAGGCCACGGCGAAGGTGGTGGACCGGCGGAAGGAGATGCTCCAGCAGACGCAGGCGGCCGGCAGCTAGTCCAGGAGGCTCGAAGGTTTCGCGGGACGCGGGGGGGGCGGCGCTTCGGGCCGCCCTATCGCGTCCCGCGCTTCGTTGAGGCCCTTGCGGAACTCGCGCAGGAACTTGCCCGCCGCGCGTCCCACCTCGGGCAGGCGGCGGGGACCCACCGCGATAAACAGAACGGCGAGCAGCAGGAGCCACTCGCCGATCGAGAACCCCGCGACCGGCATGGGCGTCCTACTGGCTCAGGCGCTTCGGCTCTCCGCTCGCGGGCGGCAGCGTGGAGTTTGACGCCGGCGGCGGCTGATTCACCGACCGCTGATCCTGCGGGGCGTCGATTTCCTTGATGCTGCGCTTGAACTCGCGGATCCCCTGCCCCAGCGACGAGCCGATCTCCGGGATCCGCTTCGCCCCGAAGACCAGGAGGACCACGATCATCAGCAGAACGATGTGCCACAGCGACAGTTCCATACCGGCCTCTCTTCTAGAAAAGCGACCGTGCCACGAAGTAGGCGATCACGACTCCGAGCACCGCCACCAGCGACACGTCCAGTCCGATCGGACCCAGCGTGATGTCCACCACCAGCAGATTGATCTGCACCGGTCCGAAGGTCGGGTGCACCGCGGTGGTGAAGAATTCTTTCGCGGCGCCGGCCGGCAGGAACTGCCGGAGGAGCGCCTGGAGAAATCCGCCCAGCACGAACCCGGTCGTCAGGACGCCCAGGTAAAATAAGGGACGCCGCGGTCCGCGCGCCACGCGCTAGCTCCTCCGCTCCACGGCGTAGGCGATACTGTCTCGCAACGCATCGCGCGCCGGGGATGCGGGCAGTCCGTCGAGCGTCCGCTCGGCTTCCTGGGCCAGGGCCAGCGCCCGCTGCCGCGCGGCGGTGAGACCGCCGGCGTCATTCACCCAGGAAATGACGTCGGCCACGAGCTGGTCCGACGGCTCCGGCTCCTCCATCAGCCGCTCCACCAGACGCCGCCCGGCGGGCGCCATGCGCGGGAGGGCGGCGATGAGCGGCAACGTCACCTTGTGCTCCTTCAAATCCAGACCCCACGGCTTCCCGGTGACCGCCTCCGGCTCCGTGTAGTCGAGCAGATCGTCGGTGATCTGGAACGCCATGCCCAGATGCAGGCCGAAGGCCGCGAGGGCCGCCCGGTGGGCCGGGTCCCCCCGCAGGGCCCCGCATTCGCACGCGCCCGAGAGGAGGGACGCGGTCTTGGCACGGATCAGATGGTCGTACTGCGCGTCGTTGTAACTCAGCTTGTCGTGCGCCTCGATCTGCCGCATCTCGCCGATGGTCATCTCGTTCGTGACGCGGGCGAACACCCGCAGCGGCTCGATGTCGGCGGCCTTCACCAGCTCGATGATCGCGCGGGAGTACAGGTAGTCCCCCATGATCACCGCGACCTGGTGCGAGAACAGCGCGTTGAGCGTCGGGAGCCCGCGCCGCAGGGCGGAGTGATCCACCGAGTCGTCGTGCACCAGCGTGGCGAGGTGGATCAGCTCGACCACCGCGGCCAGCGACACGACCCGGGGATCGGCATTCCCGGTCGCCTGGGCCGACAGGAGGAGCAGCATGGGGCGGAAGAGCTTGCCCTTCATCCGCAGGAGATGATCGTTCACCTCCGCGATGGTCGGGAAGTCCGCCGCGATGATGCGCCGCAGCTCTTCGGCCACGCGCGCCAGGTCCTGGGCCACGGGACGCTGGATGTCGTGCAGGGTGACCGGCGCCACCTGCTGGCTCATGTCAGCGGGCCTTGGCCAGCGCCTTCACGCGCTCGCCCACGTCCAGGAACCGGATGTTCACGGCGAACACCTTCCCGTAGAGATCTTTCGCTTCGGCGGCGCGACCCTGCTCCTCGCAGGAGCGGCCCAGCCAGTAGAGAATGCCCAGCCGCTCTTCCTCACCTGCCGCCGGCAGCTCCAGCCCGCGCCGCAGAATCGACTCCGCCACGCCGAACGCGCCCTTCTCGAAGAAGCACACGCCCAGGGCCTCCGAGGTCCGGAGCTTCCCGTCATGGGCCCGGAGCGCCTTCTGGAACTCCGCGATGCCCTCGTCCAGCAGTCCCATCTCCTTGAACGCGACGCCGAGGTCGTAGTGGGACTGGAAATCGGTCTCCTCGATGTTCTCGTCGATCCCCTGCTTGAACCGGGCGAGCATCTCCTGGAAGTCCTGCTGCTCATCGCCGGTGGGCTCCTCGTCCTGGACCTTCATCCGGGAGTCCCGCGCCTCGTCCTGATTGTCGTCGAGGATCATGGAACCCAGGTCGACGAACTCCGCACCCTCGGCCGCCTCGTCCCGAACCTTCATCTTCGCGTCCTTGGCCTTCACCTTCCCTTCGGGCGCCGCCGGCACGGCGGGCGCCAGCATGGCCAGCGCCGACTGCGCCCGCGCGTTCTTGGGATCGTGCTCGGCCACCCGCACGTACACCGACCGCGCCTTCTCGGGCAGGTCGTTGCGCAGCAGCGTGTCCCCCAGCTCCAGGTACGCCGTGATGAGCCGGTCCTTCTCCCCCGATTTGAACGCGAACTCGACGACCTTCTGGCGGTGCCGGATGCTGTTGGGGTCGAGGCGCAGAATCTCGTCGACCAGATCTTCGGCCTGCTGCGCGTTGCCGGTGCCTTCGAACCCCGCGGTGGCGTGATCCAGCTCCTCGATGCCCCGCTCCCGGTCCCCGGCCTCGACCAGCGCCTCGCCCAACGCCTGGTGGGCCTCGGGATCGTCGGGATTGTCGGCGACCCGGCCCTCGAGATCCTCGATGGAGACGACCGGCGCCTCTTCGATGTCCGAGAAGTCGATGGCCGGAGCCTGATCTTCCATCAGCATTCCGGAATCGAGCCCGACATCGATGTGCACCGACGGACGCCCACCCACCGAGGTGTCGTCCTCGGTCATGATGAAGTCGCGCGTCTCCTGCCCCACCGTCTCGTCGAGCATGAGCGGCTCGTCGTCCACAGGGGCGACGACGTCGGGCTCGGTCTCGATCTGCGGCTCGTCGTCCAGTGACAGCTCGACCACCGCCTGCCGGCCCTTGGTGCCCCGCGGCGGTACCGCCGGAGGGAGCTCGACCACCGGCTCTTCTTCCGCAGTGGGCTCGAGCTCCGCCATCGGCTGGACGTCGTCCGCAACGATCTCTTCACGGACGGACTCGATATTGGTCGCGCTCTCGCGGACGCTCCCGAAGTCGGCGCTGGTGGACTCCAACCCCTCCAGCAGAGAACCCGAGCCCGTGCTGATCTCGTCGTCGACCAGACTCGTTGACTCGATCTGCAGCGACGTGTCGGGCTCCGCCACCGGTGCCTCGTCCAACACCGACATGGGTTCGGGTTCGGGTTCGGGCTCCGGAGGCGGCGGCGCCGGCTTGGGCTGAGGCTTGGGGGGAGCCGCGACCTTCGGAGCCGCGACCTTCGGAGGCGCCGTCGCCGCGGGCGCCGGAGCCTTCGGAGGCGGAGGCGCCTGTGGCTTTGGGGCCGGAGCCGCGGGCTTCGGAGCCGCCGGCGCGGGGGCGGTGGCCGTCTCGCCCTTCGGCGCCGTGGGGGCGTCGAGGTCCAGGAAGACCAGGCTCGACGTCTTCCGCTTGTTCGTGGGCTTGGGGGGCTCCACCACCTTTTGGGACTGGGTGGTGCGCCGGGGGTTTTCGTTTACGCCATAGGCGGCGAGCTGCTCCTCCAACATGTGGCGGAGCTGTTCACCGTCGGACGAAATGTCCGTGAACTCCTTGAGGGCCGCGAACGCGAGCTGGATGTTGCCGGTCTTGTGGACCCGCTCCGCGTACTCGACAAAGTTCTGTTTGGCTTCGGCGTTGAAGCCCTTGGCCGCGTAGAGCTTGGCAAGCTTGAGATAGGTGTTCTGCCGCCCAGGGGCGTTGCGGAGCACCTTGTTACACATCGCGATCGCGTTGTTATGCAGACCCTGCTCGGCGTACTTGTCGACGGCGCGATCGTAGAAGTCGGCGGCCTGGGCGGGGTCCTTCAACTTGAGCCACAAGTCCCCGACCTTGTTATAGATGGCCAGGTCAGGATTCGGCTCACCCGACGCGTCCTGCTCCTTGAGGACCTCGATCCACGCGTCGACTGCCCCCTTGGCATCCTTCACCTCGAGGGCGCGGGCGCGTTCCTTGGCTTTCTCAAGTCTCGACATAGCCGCCTAAAGATATCGGCCCGCCAACCGAGCGACAAGCGAAACCCGCTGTCCAGACGGCGGTTACGAGGTTTGCTCCGATCCAGTAGGCGGCTTCCCGCCAATCCGACACGTCGAGCGCCACCAGGTCCGCACGCATTCCCGGGCTGATCTGGCCCCGGTCCCCTGCCAGGCCCAGCGCGGCCGCCGAGTTCACAGTCACGGCAGTGAGCGCCTCTTCATGAAGCATCCCCAGCTGCGAGACGCCCAGCGCCATGACGAAGGGAAGGCTGAGCG
>DATBCM010000265.1:0-5696 GCA_036270455.1 Gemmatimonadales bacterium
CCAAGGCCGCGAAGATCAGGACGACGATCAGCGAAATCGTGATCGCGACGCTCCAGGCGGTCCCCTTTGAGGTCTTGTGGGTGACCTGAATACCCATGGCGTACAAGAACGCGCCCCAGATAGTGAACGGGTTGATCCCGCCCAGCAGACCTCCCAGGAATCCACCCATCCCCGGCGCCAGCAAGTTCAGCCCGAGAGCCGGTTGCAAGTCCGCGGGTGACGTAATCTGCTCGACCCCCTTCGTTTTCAGCACGAGCACCTGCACGAGCTGGAGCAGGATCCCCGTGATGGACACGTAGGTCGCCACGCTCAACAGGGTGCCCCACTTGCCCTCGCCGCCGAATACCGAGACGAGCACCCACAGGACGGTCGTAATGATCAGGAGCACGATGGCGTAGCCGATCGGCGCAAACACGAACCCGATGCCTGTGAACGACTTCATCTTGTCGGCAGCCGCGGGATTGGCCTGGGCGACTTCGGCCATCTTGCTCGCCATCGCCGCCAGCTGAAACGGCGTCATGAGGTAGGCGACGATCATGGCCAGGATGGCGATGCCGATGAAGGGTGCGAGGAACTTCGGCTTTTCCGCGACCCGGCCGAACACGGCGCCCGGTTCGTACAGGACCCGGAATACGTCGAGAAACGCGCCCATCAGACCTCCGTGGGGGTGAAATGAGTGTGCAGCGCGGTACGAAGGTACGGTTCGGAGGGTTCCAACGCGAGACTCTGGGCCTGTAACGGACGGAGCCACGACTAGGACTCGAAAGGAAAAGGGGTCTCGTGTCGAGACCCCTGACCCCTGATACCTGACCCCTGATCCCTGCTCTTCCATGGAGGCGCGGGGAATCGAACCCCGGTCCGAGCTTCGCTCCGATGCCACTCCTACGTGCGTAGGCGACGCTTTTTTGGTCTTCCGCCTCGGCGCCTCGCCGGCCTTGGCGGTAACAAGCCTCTACCAGCTCTTACGCGATCCCTTGAGGCCCGGAATCACGCCAGCCCGACTTTGCGATGCGTGAGCGCCGCCTCAGGCGGGCTGCCACTCACGCAGGTGCGTGAAGCCGAAGCTTACGCAGCCATTGCCAGGTTTGAATTGGCAGTTGTGAATTTCCCAGTTGATTTACCAGGTGACTGAGAACCTGGGCACGCCGCGACACCCTCACAGAACCCGTCGAAACCTGTCGCCCCCTACTGCCCCGAACCTATTGGGACACCGTCGCCTTTTCAACCCGGTTCCGCCCCGCCTCTTTGGCACGGTAGAGCGCGGCATCAGCCAGCGCCCGCACATTCTCGAGGCTGGTCGTGCTCTCCGGACAGGACGCCACCCCGCAGGAGACCGTCACGCGCTCCTCCTGCCCATCCCACTTCCAGTCGCCGTTCTGGATCGCCCGCCGCATCCGCTCGGCGATGTCCATGGCCTTTGCGAGTGTCGTCTCCGGCAGCCACACCGCGAATTCCTCCCCCCCGATCCGCGCCACCAGATCGACGCCCCGGGTCTCGCGCTCGAGAATGCGGGCCACATGCACCAAGGCGGCATCCCCGGCAGGGTGACCGAGCGAGTCGTTCAGTCGCTTGAAATGGTCGATGTCGATATAGATCAGCGCCGCCGGACTGCTCAGATTCCCGTGCTTATAGCTGTCGAAGCGACGTTCGAACTCGCGCCGGTTGTGCAGGCCCGTCAGCGGATCCTTCACCGCCCGCTCCTGCGCCTCATGCACGGCCCGGACCGCCGACAGCCGAGTCCCGAGCTCCGCCACCAGACGGTTCACTTGCTCGGCCTTGGGACTCCCGGCATTCAACGGGGCCCCGATCACGACCAGCGCGCCGATCCCGGCCTCCCCGTCCTTGAGCGGGAAAGCCGTCCCCATCCGGTCTCGCTGCCGGCGCTCGGGCATTCTGGGCCCCAAGATGTCATCTCCGGGTCCACTCACCACGTACAGCCCCGACGTCACCGCACGCCCCGCCGGCGACCATTCCGGCGCGACGATCCCCAGGAGCCGGGGATCCGCTGCCGCCGACACGCCCAGCACCCGGAGCGATCCGGTCGCTGAGTCTTGAATGGCGACGACCACCCCCTGCCCCACGATCTGCTCGGCCAACCGCGCGGCAGACGCCGCCACGGTGTCGATGGCCTGGCCGGAGGTCGTGAGGGCTGCGAGCTGGCGGGCGACGCGGTCCCCCTGCGCCCAATCCGACTCGACCTGCGCGAGCGACGCCACGAGCCGGCGCAGATCCTCGGTCACGGCGTCGGTGGCGTCGACACCCCCCTTCCCTCCACGCAGCAGCACGGCCGCACCATACGGAAAAGCCCCGACCGCGACGTAGGTCCCATCGCCTTCGCGGGAGACGTGGGGGCGCTCGTTCACCGCCGCGAGCTGGGCCAGCGCGTAGCCGCGCTCCCGCTCATGGTCATCGAGCCCCTCCTCACCCGCCGTCAGGTCCCCCTCCCGGGTCCCCACGATCCAGGAGCCCCGGGCTTGATGGGCCCGGCGCACCAGATCCGTGAGGTGATCGAAGTCGGCGATGGGCGCGCCCGTCACCGACGACTCACTCCGCCAGCCGCGCTCCGCGGCGGACAGCAACATGCCGAGGCCCACGAGAGTGCCGCCGACCCCGCCGATCAGGGCCCAATGAAACGCATGAAGGATGGAGAAGACGACCACCGCCAACCCGAGCACGACCAGGCCGCGCCCGAGCCAGCGCGCCTTCTGATTCACGTGTGGTTGATGCGGCTCGCCGCCGCGGCCGCGCCGAAGCCGTTGTCGATGTTGACCACCGTGACACCGGAGGCACAGGAGTTCAGCATGCCCAGGAGCGCAGCCACGCCGCCGAAGGACGCACCATACCCGACGCTGGTGGGAACGGCGATGACGGGGCCCTTCACGAGGCCGCCGACCACGGAGGGCAACGCGCCCTCCATGCCGGCGACCACGATGATCACCGACGCGTTCCGGAGCACCTCGGTCTGCGTGAGAATCCGGTGAATGCCGGCCACGCCGACATCGGTGAGACGCTCCACCGTGTTCCCGAATGCCCGCGCCGTGACCGCCGCCTCCTCGGCCACCGGCAGATCACCAGTGCCGGCGGTCACGATGAGGACCGTTCCCCGCCCGGTCGGCGCCGGTTCCGGATCAGGCGCGAGATACACCACGCGGCCGAGCTCATTCACTTCAGCCCTCGAGAAGCGGTGCGCCAGGATCTCCCGGTGCGCCGGCTCCGCGCGCGTGGCCAGAAAGCTCCCGCTCTTCTCCACCAGCCGTTCAGCGATGGTGACCGTCTGCTCCGGCGTCTTCCCCTGACACAGAATCACCTCCTGATGCCCCTGGGTGTGGGGCCGGAGGTGGTCGATCGACGCGAAAGCCAGGCGTTCGATGAGTCCGTCGACGTCCTTGAGATTCACGCGGCGGCTTCCACCTCGGCTTCCGCGAGGTAGGCGGCAAAGAGCCGTTCCGCTTCCGCCATCGACTCGATGGCGAAGAGCCGCTGGCGCAGCTCGGCGGCACCGCGGAGCCCCTTCGTGTACCAGCCCAGATGCTTCCGGAACTCGAGGGCGGTCTTGCGGGTGTCTCCCTGCAGCCGCAGGGCGAGCTTCGCGTGGTCCATCGCCACGGCGAACCGCTCCTCCGCGGTCGGCGCCGGCGCGGGCACCCGGTCCTCCAGGAGGGCGTGGCCCGCCTCGAAGATCCAGGGGTTTCCGAACGACCCGCGCGCCACCATGATGCCCGCGCATCCGGTGTGCCGGTGCATCGACAGGATGTCCTCCGCCGACTCGATGTCTCCGTTGCCGATCACCGGGATGTCCAGCGCCTCGACCACCTGGGCGATCTCATCCCAGTTGGCGGTCCCCGTGTACATCTGCGTGCGGGTGCGGGCGTGCAGGGCCAGTGCCAAGGCGCCCGCATCCTGGCAGCGCAGCGCGATGCTGACGGGGTCCCGCTGCGCCTCATCCCACCCGCTCCGGATCTTCACGGTCACGGGCAGGTGCGTCGCGCCCTCGACGGCTTTGATGATGCTCCCCACCAGGCTCATGTCCTTCAGGCACCCGGAGCCGCCGTTGTTGCGGACCACTTTCTTGACTGGGCAACCGAAATTGATGTCGAGGAAGTCAGGTTGAAACAGCTCGGTGACCATCCCCGCGGCGCGGGCCATGACCTGGGCGTCGGCGCCGTAGAGCTGAATACCGATCGGCCGCTCGACCGGCTCGAACCGCATGTCGGCCAGGACCCGCTCGATCCCCAAGGAAATGCCCACCGAGGACACAAATTCCGACACGACCACGTCCGCCCCGAAGCGCCGGCAGATCTGCCGGAACGGCCCTTCGGAGACGCCAGCCATCGGCGCCAGGTACAGAGGCACAGCGTGCCCGGTCGGGTACGGGAAGTCCATATCCTGCAACGTAATGGGAGGTTGCATGCCGAGCAACTCGCGGCTACGTTCCGATCCCAATCTCCACTTTTCGTGCTTAAAAACGGAGCGACTGGCCCGTGCACCTGCGTGAGTTCTTCGCCGAAGACGCCATCAACCTACAAATCGGCGCGACCGACAAAGACGATGTCCTGAAGGAGTTGGTCGGCCTCCTTCGTCTCGAAGAGAGGGAAGACGCGCTGCTCTTCAAGATGCTCAAGCGGCGCGAAACTCTTGGGTCGACCGGGATCGGGCAAAACATCGCAATTCCCCACTGCCGGTCGCTGGTCGTGTCGAAGTTGCGGGTGGCGTTCGGACGGAAGCTGGAGGGTGTCGACTTCAAGGCCATCGACGACAAGCCGGTGCACTACTTCTTCCTGATCGTCGCTCCCCCGCTCGAAGTCTCCAACCAGTACCTCCCCGTGCTCGGCAAGATCGCCCAGTTCGCGAAGGAGCCGGACGTGCCGGAACGGCTCGCGAAGCTGAATACGCCCCAGGAATTCCTGCAGCTACTCGAAGAGAAGAAGATCTAGCAGCCAGTCCCCATCCCGCTCGATCCGTACACCGCGTAGATCTGGCCCGCGCAGGAGTTCGGTCCAAAAGGCACGCCCGGGATCGGCGCGGAAGGGTGCGTCGCTCGGTATGACGCCACGGGATCGGACGTGCCCGGCTGCGAGTATGGGTTCCAGAAGCTTGGGGGAAGGTTGATGCCTGGGCCACGCTCACGTCCCGAGCGAAGAGCCTCGACGTGCACGGCAGTGATGAGTGGATCGGCCAGATCTCGGGCGAGTGCGCCCAGGTGATCCATCATGGTTCGCGCGGGCTCCTGTGCCACCAGCGCCTGCCATCTGGCGGTCAATGCCGCGGGGCTCCACGCAGCGCCGGCCCGGTAGGTGTTGAGGTCGATCGGACGAGGGGACCATAGGAACAGGAGACCGAAACCGGGAGTCCGATTCGTGAAGCTCCAGGACTCGTCGTCCACCACCAGCGTGTCACCAGCTTGGATCGGGTGCTGTATCGCTGGGGCGGCGGGATAGAGCGCATCCACGTGATCGCCTTGGACGCGCAGCACCAGGAGGTACCCGTTCTGGTGCGCCACCAAGCGGTATTCCGGGGTGAACCCGGCACGCGCTGTGGCCCCTAACTCCACCACTGCACTGTCGCATTTCACCGGCTGGAAGAGATCACACCGTCCAAGGGTCGTGGCGAGCAGGATCAAGGGGAGCATCGGTCACCTCCGGGGTTCGGGCTGGGGCGTTGTATACAATCGTACGCACAAACCGACCACCGCGTTA
>DATBCM010000266.1:0-1804 GCA_036270455.1 Gemmatimonadales bacterium
TGCACCGCAACGTCTTGAAGCACGGCCAGACGATCATTTTTTCCACGGGGCCCAAAATCCCCACGGCGTCCCTGCGCGGGCTGGCGCTCTCGTGGGTCGAGCAACACACCCTGACGCAGGGCCTGATCCGCGCCGTGCTCAGGCCCGACACGATCGCCTATCTCACCTACACCGACTCGGCGGGGCGCTTCCAGCTGGACGACGTGCCGCCCGGGCAGTACGTGGTCTACGCCGTGAACGACGCGAACTCGAACCGCGTCCGCGACCCCCGCGAGGCATACGATTCCGCCGTCGTCACCCTGGACAGCTCGGCCACCACCACACTGTGGACCTTCGTGCACGACACCACGGGTCCCCGCATCCGTCAGTCCGAGCCCATCGATTCGGTGTCGTTCCGGGTCACGTTCACGGTCCCGCTGGCCACCACCGGCCTTCCCGATACCGCGACCGTCCACGTCTTCCAGCTCCCCGATTCGACGCCGGTCGCGGTGGCTCGAGTCCTCTCGCCCGCGGCGAATGACTCGCTCGTCTCCCGGGAGCGCACCGTGACGGATTCCATTCGCCGCGCGGCCGACACCACGAAGAAGGCCGAGGTGAAGGACACGATGGCGCGCAAAGCGGCACCGCCGCGTCCCCTTCGACCTCCTGCGCCCCCCCCGCCCTCTCCCGGGCACCCCGGGGCGGCCCCCCAGGCCCCCGACAGTATGGTTATCAAGCTGCTCGCGACGAGGCCCATACCGGCCGACAAGCTCGTGGTCCGGATGGGAGCTCCGCTCAAACCGGCGACCAAGTACTTCGTGCGGATCACCGGGGCGACGAACTTGAGCGGCGTGCGCACGGATGCCGTCGCCGTCTTGACCATCCCGGTCCCGAAGAAAGTCCCCACAGATACCACCAAAGCGCCCGCGAAAACGCCGGCGGACACGACCAAGCACCAGTGACCGACCCGCGCCGGAAGCTCCCGTCGGTCGACGCGATGCTCGCCCAGCCCGGCATCGCCGCGCTCCTGCCGGGCCATCCGCGGCCCCTGGTGGTCAACGCGATCCGGACCGTGCTCGACGGTGCGCGTGCCGCCGGAGGCGCCGAGCCGGCTGAAGGGTGGAGTCGAGCGGTGGAGCAGCAGCTGTCCCGCGTGTCGGCGCCGTCATTCCAACCGGTAATCAACGCCACCGGGGTAGTGCTCCACACCAACCTGGGCCGGGCACCCTTGGCCGGGCAGGCCTTGGAGGCGATGACGAAGATCGCGGCGTCCTACTCCACGCTCGAGTACGACGTCGGCGCGGGCGCGCGCGGGTCCCGTCACGTCCACTGCCGCGACGTGCTCGTCGAGCTGACCGGCGCCGAGGACGCGCTGGTGGTGAACAACGCGGCGGGAGGACTCCTGCTCGCGCTCTCCGCGCTCGGCCGCGAGGGCGAAGCGATCGTGTCCCGCGGTGAGCTGGTCGAGATCGGCGGCGCCTTCCGGATCCCGGACGTCATGGCCCGCTCGGGTGCGAAGCTGGTCGAGGTCGGGACCACCAACCGCACGCACCTGGACGACTACGCCAAGGCCATCAGCCACAAGACGCGCGTCTTGCTGAAAGTCCACCGGTCGAACTTCAAGGTCTCGGGCTTCACCGCCGACGTTTCACCCCACGAAACCGCGCAGCTTGCGCACGCAAGCGGGGCGGCGGCGTTGTTCGACCTGGGCTCCGGCCTGTTGCTCGACCTCGCCCCCTGGGGTCTCTCCGGTGAACCCCTCGTGAAGGACGCGGTCTCGAGCGGCGTGGATCTCGTGGTGTTCAGCGGCGACAAGTTGCTGGGG
>DATBCM010000267.1:0-6559 GCA_036270455.1 Gemmatimonadales bacterium
TGCAGCAAGGCGCTCGCGAGCCGGGCCGCCGAGCAGCTCCGGGGCCAGGCGCGGGTCTCGGTCGCGAGCCCGCGGCTCAACACCGACAACGCCGGCATGATCGCGCGCGCGGGCTGGTGGCACCTGGAGCGCGGCGGGCGCAGCGACTTCACGCTCGATGCCCGTGCCGACTTGCCTAGTCCCGGATTGGAACCCTACCAATCCCCGATCCCGAATCCCCCATCCCCCAGAACCCGATGATCGTCTATCCCCTCATCCTGCACCTCGGCACCTGGCCCATCATCGGTCAGCTCACGGTCACCGGCTACGGTCTGATGATGATGGCCGCGTTCCTCGCCGCCGGATACGCCATCCAGCTCGAGCTCAGGCGTCGCGGGCTCGACGAGGAATACGCGGCGAGCATCGTGTGGTGGGCGGTCATCGGCGGACTGGTCGGCGCCAAGCTCTGGTATGTGGGCCTGACCCACGACCCCGAGGTCCTGTTCAAGCGGGGCGGGTTTGTCTGGTACGGCGGGCTGCTCGGCGGCTCAGGTGGCGTCTTGCTGGCCGGCTGGCTCCGCAAGGTGCCCTGGCGGTTCACGGCGGATCTCGTCGCGGGACCGCTGGCGCTCGGGTACGCCCTGGGCCGGGTGGGGTGCTTCCTGGTGAACGACGACTACGGCATCCCGACGTCGTTGCCGTGGGGCATGAAGTTTCCGCAGGGCCTCCCGCCCACGTTCGTGAATAACCTGGAGCAATTGCACGTCACCTTCCCGCCCGGCACGAATCCGAACCTCCTCGTTGCCGTGCACCCCACGGAGATCTATGAGACGGCCATCATGCTGTTCGTGTTCTGGTGGCTCTGGAAACGGCGGGCGCACGCCCACGGGATGGGCTGGCTCTTCGGGTGCTACCTGATCTTCTCAGGGGCGGAGCGCTTCCTGATCGAGATTCTGCGGGCCAAGGACGACCGGCTCCTGGGACCCTTTACGCTGGCGCAGGCAACGGCGGTAATCATCGTGGCGGTCGGGTATTACCTGACCAGGAAGTGGCCGGTGCCCGACGAGACCGGTGCCGATCTCCCGCACCTGCTCGCGCCCAAGCCGCCGGAACCTGCGAAGGGGATGCCCGCGACGACTTAGGCCGGGCGCGGTCTCTTGACGACGGCCCAGACCACGGCGACGAGCGCCAGCACGAGCAGTGCCCCCTGCGCCGAGAGCGACTGTGCCGTGGGGTAGATGCCGAGGGCCGGGAGGCGCGGGCCCCACTCGGCGGGCCGCATCCCCACCACGCCGGCATTCTGCAGCTCCGCGATACCCTTCCCCGCAAACACGAACGCCATGTAGTAGAGGAGCCCGCCCGTCACGGCGAAGAAGGGGCGGAGCGGGAGCCGCATGCCGAAGAGGTTGATCGCGAGATAGATGAGTACGAGTCCCACGCACCCCACCGCCAGCCCGGCGACCACGGCCGCGACGCCGCCGGTGCCGCCGCCGCTCGCCAGCGCCTTGTAGAAGAGGATGGTCTCGAAGCCTTCCCGGTACACCGCGAGAAACGCCACCCCCGCCAGGGCCCAGCGCGAGCCCGACGAGAGCGCACTCTTCACTTTGTCGCGGACGAACGAGCTCCACTTGTCCGCTTCGACCTTGGAGAGCAGCCAGTAGCTGACGTAGAAGAGCACGAGGGTGGCCAGCAGCATGGTCCACCCCTCCAGCGCTTCCCGCTGATTCGACGTCACCTCGAACAGCAGCTCGACGCCCGCGAAGGTGGCGAGCGACGCGAGCACGGCGAGCCAGGCCCCCCAGGCCACATCCCGGCGACGCTCCACCGCCCCGGCTTTGGCCAGAAAGGCCATCAGCGCCCCGATGATCAGAATCGCTTCGAACCCCTCGCGCAGGGTGATGCCCAGGGACTCGAGGAACAGATTCGTCCGCGAGTCCCGGTCCGCCACCTCCCGCTCGGCGCGCTCGAGTCCCGCCAGGATCTGCTGGTGGATCCCGGCCAGCTCGGCGGGCCGGGCTCCCGCGGCGGCACGCGTCCGGAGATTCGCAAATTCATCTTCGAGCGCGCTCGCGAGAGGCGCATTCCGGGCGCGGACCTCGGTTTCTACCTGCTCGAACGCGAGGTAGGCGTCGAAGGTCTGGTCGGCGGAACGGTGGGCGACGGCGGAATCGAGCCGGACCCGAACCGTCGCGAACGCGGCGACCAGCTTCGCGTCGGGCCGCAATGTCGCGACGTAGGCGGTGACGGCCCAGCGGTCGGCGTCGGTGAGGGTGCCATCGAAACGCGGCATGGCGGTGCCCGGGACACCGATGGTCACCTTGCGGTAGACATCGATCGGGGTGACGGTGCGCATCTCGGCCGGGTCGGCGAGGTTGGCAGGCGGCGGATTCAACCCGCGGCCCGCAGGACCGTCACCCCGCCCGGCGAGGCCATGGCAGGACGCACACTGCTGCTGGAAGACCGCCATGCCCTGCGCCACCGAGGGCGGGACGGCAGGATACTGATTGAGTGCGTCGCCGAACGCCCCCGTGATGCGCTTGACGATCACGTCGGCCCACTGCGCCACCGAATCGGGAGCCGGGGCGGCAGGCCGGTCGAGGGACGTGCGCAGTCCGGCCACCAGAACGCCGACGGGCTCCCGCAACGAGTCGGGAAGCGTCGCGACATCCCTCTCTGCCTGGTCCAAGAAGAGGCGCGCCTCGGCCACTTCCTCAGGCGCGGTGATCCGCCCGCCGGCGCCCGGTACTCCATTTCGATACTCTTTCGCCGCCAGCGAAATGGCGGAAACCATCCGCCGGGCCGCGATGACCGACGCCGAATCCTTCCCCTGCGCCGAGAGAGAGCCGGCCAGGGCGAGAAAAACCACAGTACTTGTGCGAAGGGGATAGATGAGAATGGTTCTCAGCTTGGGTGAAACGAATTCTAGAGTGACTTTATCGGGAATGCAACGTCAAATGGAAACGACGATCGCAACCGCGACTGCGGCTTGGTGGGTGTGCGACAGCGACAACATCACCTGGACGGCGTTGAGCTCCTTCGCTCGCTGGGCCGCGAGTCCGTGCAAGGTCACCTGCGGCCGTCCATCCTGCTCCCGGACGACCTCGATCTCCCGCCAACCGATTCCGCGAGCCGCCTCACTCCCCTGCAGGGCTTTGTAGACCGCTTCCTTGGCCGCGAGCCGGACCGCCACATGCTCCGCCGGATCGGGACGGCTCCGGCAGTACTCGGCCTCGGCGGGGGTCAGCAGCCGATCGAACACGTGCGAGCCCTTGTCCGCGAGCATCCGCCGCGCGCGCTCGACTTCCACCAGGTCGACCCCGACGCCGAGCGCGTTGAGCATCAGAAATGAAGGAGCCGCGCCAGCCAGACCGGCGCATCGAGGTATCCGCCCAGGATCAATCCGAACCACAGCAGGGCGCCCGCGCCCACAGCCCAGACGAGCAGGACCGGCCATAAGGAGGGCCGCCATTGCGCCAGGGCCGTCAGCTCCGGACCCCACCGCTTCCGTTCCGCCTGGACGGCGTCCTCGAGCACCAGCCAGGCGGCCTCGAGCCGGCGCGCGGCGGTCTGGATCGCATCCTGCCATACGTGATGGGTTTCGTCGTCGAGCGTTTCCGCCGTCCGGACTTTCGCACCGGTCCGTGCCAGGTCGTCGAGTGCCTTGACCAGCTCCGCGCCTCCGGCCGCGAGACGCGCCGTCAGCGCCCGGCGCTCCGCGCTCGTGAGCTTGCGCAGCCGCCGTCCCCGGCGGGGCATTCGCACGCCCTTGCCGATGCGCTCGATCTGGTCATCCAGGGAATCCGCCACGCGGTCGGCGGCACGGCGGACGGAATGCTCCCAGGCCGCAAGCCAGGCGGTGCGCCCGATGCTGTCGAGCACCCGCTCCCGCGGCCCGTTCTCCGCGGTCAGCCGCCGGGCTTCTCCACCCAGTTCGATCACCCGGGTGGCGAGATCATCCGCGATGTCGTCGAGCGGAATCCACAGCGGCTCCGCGCGCCGGGGCACGATCAGCCGGCCCAGCGCCGGGGACAGTTCCGGAACCCGCACGGTCACGTCGCCAGCCTCGCCTGCCGCCCGGTCCGCTTCTCGTAGCGGCTCACGAACTGCGGCAGCGACTCGGGGAGAAACTCTTCGCGGGGAAGTCCGGTGGCGGCGATCGCCTGCTCGATGGATGCGGGATCGCCTTCCACTTCCACCAGGATATCCATCTCGGGGTACCGCTCCACGCGCAGCGTGGCGCCTCCCAGCCGGAACACGGTGACCATCCGCTCGATCCGCAGACTCTCCGAGAACCCGAGCCGATCGAGGAGTGCCAGCGCGTTCCACGGGTCTCCGACGCCGAACTCGATCTCGGGTCGGTGCCGGTACTCGCCTTTCGATTCTACCGGACCCTTCCAGCACAGCTCGCCGCGCGTCTGGCCGCCCTGCGGCCGGTAGACCCGCAGGCGGAGCATCTCGTCCTTCTCCGCGAGTCGTCCCTTGCGATCGAACCGGTGGTCGGTCATTTCGCCGGAAAACTCGACCGTGGCGCCGGCCCTCAGCAGGGCCGCCTCGAATGCCCTGGGGTCAGGCACCCGGGCCTTGACCTCGATCTCATCGTTGACGCCACTCACAGACCGAGTCCCTCGAGCACCCGGCTCGTGTCGGACAGATCCGGGAACACCAGCTCCGCCCCGGTGGCTGCGAGGTCCGGGACGCGGTAGGAGCCCGTCGCGACCGCCAGTGCCCGGGCACCCACCGGCCTGCCGCAGGCCACGTCCGCGGGCGTGTCACCGATGATCCAGGTATCCGCCCCGCGCACGGGCCGGCCCAGGTGCTCGGACGCGCGCGCCAGCGCCACCGGCGGAAGATCGGGACGATGATGGCCATCGAGCCCGAACGCCCCCACCGTAAACCGCTCGAATCCGATCCCCGCGGCCTTGAGCTTCAGCTCGGCCCCGCCCACCACGTTCCCGGTGAGGAGACCCACCAACACGGCTCCGGCCTTCTCACGCGGCGCCAGGGCCTCCAGAAGCTCCGGCACTCCCGGCAGGGCGCGTGTGACGTAGCCGGGACGCTCGAGCTCCGCGCCGAGATTGGCGACGTAGGCCGCGCAGATCTCCTCGATCAGGGACCGGTCTTCGGGGGACGGGTGCCCGCCTTGCGCGAGCAGCTCCCGGACGATCTGCGGGTCGGTCTTCCCGTCCAGCCGGTAGCCGGGCAGCACGCCAGGCGTTCCCGCGCGGTCGATCAACGCCCGGTGGATGGCCCGGCGCCCCGCACCATCGGTGTTGAGCAGGGTGCCGTCGATGTCGAAGAGAAGAAGGAGCACGGTAGGAAAGTTAGATGGTTAAGCGGTTAGTCGGTTAGTTCTGGGCCTGATCGGGGCGCCGGACCGCCGCAAGCTCCATTTTTCCGGCTGTCAGGGCGTCACGCAGCTCCTCCGACGCTACGCCTCCCCTCGCGAGAGAAGCGTGCACGATGCGGCCCGCGCCCGCCCAGAGCGCGACGTGGGAGACCTTGTGATCGGCGACGAAGAACAGCAGGTCGCCCGACTGGTACCCCGAGCCGTCCCCCGTCATCGTGACCTCGCGGCCCTGACCGATTTGCTGGGCCGCGTCGCGCAGCAACGGCACGCCGCGCGCGGTCCAGATCGTCTGCGCCAATCCCGAGCAATCGATCCCCCAGTCACTCCTTCCTCCCCAGACGTATGGCGCACCGCCGTACCAGCGCAGCGCGAGTTCGGGCGCGGCCACGAGGCGCGCCTGCGCGCGGAACTCCACGTCACTGCGCACCTCTCCGCCCAGGGGATCGCCGATCTCTCCGTCCGCCAGCTCCACGCCGCCCCGTGACCGCACGGCCAGCCGGGCGCCCGTGGGCAACTGACGCCGCCGGTCGCCGCCACAGAGAATGGTCGCCGCGATGGTTCGCGCGGTGGCCCGGCCCGCCCAGTCGTCGGCCCAGTCGCGGGACCCCAGCCGTCCGTACCCTTCGTGCATCCAGCCCACGTCCCGGTCGGGCCCGCGTACCCGGATCCATGTTTTCCGGCGCTCGAGCACGTCGAAGAGCTCCCCGTGCAGCAGCTCACTGAGCCGTTCCGCGGCGGGATCGGGAGCCGCGAGCAAGGGAGCGACCGCGGTCGTCACCACACCGGCGACGTGCGCCGGATCGACATTGGGTAGCAGCTGGATATCGGATGACAGCCCCGCGTCCGCCGCGAGACGTCGCAGTCCGGCGAGGGCCTCGGGGTTGGTCGTCGCCCCGCGGAGCACGCCGGCATCGAGCATCACGTCAAACACGCCCAGCCGGTCATCGGGAACCGTGCGGCGCCGGAGATCGTCGACGTCGCGCTCCCAGCGATCAGGCCTCATGACCGATCCGCGAGCCCCGGGACTTCCGCGTTGCCGCGGGCCAGCCGGACCGCGCGCTCCAGCGCCTGGGCCACCACGTCCCCGGTCAGCGACTCGACCTGCAGCGGCGACTTCGCCTTGACCTGCGCGGTGCTCAGCCCGAAACAGACGTCGCCGTCGAAGAGGGTGCCGTAGGGCGTGATGCGACGCGCGAGGGCGTCGCTTCCCACACGTCCCAGCTCCTCCAGACC
>DATBCM010000268.1:0-5489 GCA_036270455.1 Gemmatimonadales bacterium
CTTCCGCCGGCAACGGGGGGACGTGTGGCGCGCGCTGAATGGCGCCGTCGATCCCAAAGAGCTGCCCCTGTCACATCCCGCGCGGGCGGTGCTCGACACGCTCGACCAGCGCGGCGCCTCCTTCTTCGGTGACCTGGTCAACGCCACCGGGGAGCTGCGCACGGAAGTCGAGAAGGGACTGGGCGAGCTGGTGGCGTGGGGTCTCGTGAGCGCGGACTCGTTCTCCGGGCTCCGGGCGCTGCTGGTTCCCTCTGATCGCCGGCGGCCGATTGGGGGAGGGGAGGGAAGAAGGCGCGGGAAGGTCGCCCCCTTCGGCGTGGAGAACGCGGGCCGCTGGTCACGCGTCCCCGGTCCCTCCGTCGTGCCCCAGGAACAGCTGGTCGAAGCGTTGGCCTGGCAGCTGTTGCGACGCTATGGCGTGGTGTTCCGGCGGCTGGTGGAGCGCGAGGGATTCCTCGCGCCCTGGAGAGACATTCTGCGCGTCTTTCGGCGGCTCGAGGCACGCGGCGAAATCCGCGGCGGCCGCTTTGTCGGCGGGTTCTCCGGCGAGCAGTACGCCTTGCCCGAAGCGATCGGCCTGCTCCGCGCCGCGCGCAAGGAAGAGCCGTCGGGCGCGCTGGTGTCGGTGTGCGGCGCCGATCCCCTGAACCTGGTCGGCATGATTACGCCCGGCGACCCGGTGCCTGCCCTGGCCACCAACCGCGTCCTCCTCCGGGACGGCATTCCCGTGGCCGTTCAAGAAGGAGACGGGCGCTCGGTACGCCTCCTGATTGAGGCGTTGCCTGATGAAGCGCAGCTGCTGCGCACCGCTTTGGTACGTCGACGCCCCACTCCATTGGTACGCGCCTACTTGGGTCGCTAGAAATAGGGCGAATTGACGAGCTTTGCAGAACGAAAAAAACAGGGCTTCCGCACATACTGTTTGCGCGTTACGATCTTGTTATGGAAAAGTTATCCGCCCGCCCCCCTGTACTGCCCGAATCGGTGCTCCGCGATGCGGTCGCCCATCGGGTCACTGACCGGTCGCTCCGTCGCTGCGCCCGTGAGATCTCGATCTCCCCGAACGGCCTTCGGGACTTCTTGCACGGCGCCGCCCCGCGGCTGTCGACGCGCTCGAAGCTCGAACGCTGGCTCGCGGCCCAGACGCCCGACGAGAAAGCGCCCAATGTGGCCCACGTCGTCCGGCTCGTGGGTGACCTGACGGCCGAGTTGTCGCCCTCCGATGGCGACAACCTGCGGCGCGAGATCACCCGCTACCTGAGCGGGGCGTATGAGTCCCGGCGGCAGACGGTTCCCAAGTGGCTCAAGGAGCTCTCCGAGCTCGACGCGGCTGCGGCCCGTCGGCTCAAGCTCGGCTGATCTCAGGCACTTTCAAGTCCAGTTGTGCGATACGGGACCGGGAGCGATACCGGTCCCGCATTCCGTTATTGACCTCAAATCCATAGGCTTTCTGCAGCCGCTGCACCCGGCGGGTGAGCGCCTCCGAGTATTCCCGGGGCGCGTTTGCCGCCCGCGCATAGGCCGCCCGATAGCGCTCCGACAGCTCCGGAAAGTGCTCGGCCAGGACCGGCAGAAAGCGGTCCCGAATCCCCGGGTACATCCGGAGTGGGCTGGCGTGGATGAAGCGCGCACCGGCCTCCCGCGCGGCGGCGAAGAGCGCTTCCAGATGGGGCACGTCGTCCGTGATGCCGGGGAGCACCGGAGCGACGATCAAGCCGGCGCGCACGCCGGCATCGGTAAGCACTTTGAGCCCCCGGAGCCGCGCCCGGGGTACCGGTGAACGCGCCTCGAGTGCCCGGATGATGTAGTCGTCGGTGGTGATCAGCGAGACGTACACCTCGAGATCGTTCAGCTGGGAAAACCGGACCAACACGTCCACATCGCGGGCCACCAGCGGGCTCTTGGTGATGATCCCGACCGACAGACCTTCGCACTGCGCCAGCCGCTCCAGCACGCTCCTCGTGATCTTGAAAATCCGCTCGGCCGGCTGATAGGGATCGGTGGCCGTGCCGATCACGATCGTGTCGGGCTCCGCTTTGGCCGGGGGCAGGGCGACACGACAGAATTTCCGGAGATCTTTCTCGAGCGTCTCGAGGAGGTGATCCTTCACGAAGATCCGGTTCTCGAACGCTTCCCACCCTTCGGTGCCCCGGTAGTCCGCGAACTCCTCGTCCGTCAGCCGGCCCTGGTCGTGCGCGCGCTCCACGGCGTACCGGTGCGCGAAGCGGGCGTAGCAGTACGTGCACCCGAACTCACAGCCGACGTACGGATTGAGGGACCAGAAGTCCATTCCCGTCTGTGCGGGCGAGTTGAGGACCGTACGCGTCGAATGCGCGACGAACCGGGTGCCCCGGAGGCGGCTGTCGAGCACCGGGAGGGGCTTCGGAGCAACCTTGGGCACGGGAAGGAGCGGCAACTGACAGCCGTCAGTGCTCAGTACTTGCTGGTGTCTGATGTCTGACATCGGACGTCTCATGCGCATCTCCCCCATCCACAATTCGGGCAGCTCTGGCACCCGGACTGATGGACCATGGGAGATCTGCACTCGGGACAGTGGACGACATTGGTGGGGACGACGACGGGCTGGGGCATGAGGCGGCTCCGACTGGCTTCGGTTTTTCTTCGGGTGCCTCCCCGAAGCTACCGAGCTGCCGGAGCCGCCGCTAGTGATGAGATAACCGGCTTCATGTCAGCGCATTACGATATTCCGTCTGATACCTTGACATTCGACAATACTCCGCGGTATTGTCGAATATCAAAGTATCACGTCTTTCGGAGCCTTGGTCATGCTCGACGCGCAACCCGATCTGCTGCAGGGCACACTCGACTTACTGATCCTGAAGACCCTCGAGCCCGGGCCCCTCCACGGCTGGGCGATCTCCAAGCAAATCCAGCTCACCTCCCGCGACCTGCTCACGGTCAATCAAGGCTCCCTTTACCCGGCCCTGTACCGGCTCGAGGACCGGGGTTGGATCCGGGGCGCGACCTCGCTGTCGGCGCAAGGGCGGCGGGTCCGGGCCTACAACCTCACCGTCGCCGGCCGCCGGCAGCTCGGCCGCGAGGTCGAGACTTGGCGCCGCTTCGCCTCTGCCATGCAGTACGTCCTCGCGACGGCGTAACGAGATCTGCATGGACTGGATCCAACGCTGGGCCCGCCGATCTGCGCGCCTATTCCGCGGCGCGGCGGTCGACCACGAGATGGACGAAGAGATGCGTCACCACGTTGATGCCGAGATCGCGGACCGGATCACCGGGGGCATGGCCCCCGACGAGGCCCGCCGCACCGCGTTGATCGCCTTTGGCGGCATCGAGCGATTCAAAGAAGAGGGCCGCGATGCCCGGTGGGGTCGGCTTGCCGGCGACCTGTCGCAGGACCTGAGAATTGGCCTCCGCACGCTCCGACGGAATCCCGGCTTCACCGCCGGATCGGTCCTCACGTTCGCTCTGGGCATCGGCGCCGCGACGGCCATCTTCAGCGTCGTCTACGGCGTCGCCTTGCGCCCCCTCCCGTACGCGGACCCGGCTCGGCTGGTCACACTGTGGGAGCGGGATACGTCCCACGGCGGCGGCGTCAATGTCGTGGCGGTCCCGAACTTCGAGGCGTGGCGGGACCGCTCGAGGGTTTTCTCGGGGATGGCGGCGTTGGTCCCCCAGTCCGCCACGCTCACGGGTGCAGGGCAACCGGAGCGCGCTTCGGGCGCGCTGGTGTCCCCCGGGTACTTCGCCCTGCTCGGGGTTCCTCCAGCGCTCGGTCGTGAGTTCACCCTGGACGAGGGAGAAAACGGCGGGGCCGACGTGGTCATGCTCAGTGACGCATTCTGGCGGCGGCGCTTCGGCGGGGATCCATCCGTGGTGGGGAGGACCGTGATGATCGGCGGACGTGCCCACACCATCGTCGGCGTGATGCCGAAGGCGTTCGAGCCACCAAGCTTTTTCTGGCTCACCAAGCAGGACCTGTGGTTCCCGTTCGGTGCGACGGCCGGAAACCGCTCGTGGGGCCGGTTCCTCTTGGTAGTCGCGCGACTCCGGCCGGGTGTGACCGTGGACCAGGGGCGCGACGAAGTGGCCCGCCTCGCCCGGCAACGCGCCGCCGAGGACCCGACCGATCAGGGCTGGTCCGCGACCGCCGTCGGATTGGGACAAGAGATTACCGGAGACGCGCGGGCGTCACTCTTCGTCGTCCTGGCCGCGGTGGGGTTGCTGCTCCTGATGGCCATGGTGAACGTCGCGGCGCTCACCCTCGCCTTCGCTCGCCGCCGGGAGCACGAGTATGCGGTTCGGCGCGCCATCGGAGCCACCCGGCCGCGCCTCCTCCGGCAGCTCCTGACCCAGAGCGGGCTGCTCGGGATCGTGGGTGGGGCCGTCGGCTTGGTCACCGCGCTCTGGGTCGTCCGAGCGCTGGTGCTTCTCCTGCCCCCCGACACGCCCCGTCTGACGTCCATCCACGTTGACCTTCCGGTCCTGCTCTTTACCCTCGGTGGAGTTCTGCTGGCCACACTTCTATTCGGCGGCGCGGGGGTGACCGGCAGCACTCGCGGAGTTCAGGCGCTGCACCGTGGGTCACCGGCACGCGTCACTGGCGGACGCGGCGCCGGAACCCTGGTGGTCGCGGAGATCGCATTCGGACTGGTGCTCAGCGTCTGCGCCACGCTCATGGTCCGGAGCTGGGTCGCTCTGCGCGCGGTGGACCTGGGCTTCTCGACCCAGGGCGTGGTCACCGCGCGGATTGCGATGACCGGCGGCGACCGTTATGCGACTCCCGATCAGCAGCGCGCCTTCTTCGCCGCGCTGCTCGACCAAATCCGCGCGCTCCCCGGCGTACGCGCGGCGAGCGTGATGAGCATCCGCCCGTTCGGGGGACCCGGTCCGGCCACCAGCGTGTCTGATCCGGCCCAGCCCCTCGCCGCGGGGTCCGTGCCACCCATCACCGACGTTCGGGTGATTGACCCCGCGGTCTTCTCAACCCTCCAAGTCCCACTGCTGGCCGGCGCATCGTTCGACTCCCGCCAGGCTCCTGGCGCGCCCCCCGGCGTCATCGTGAATCGGGCGTTGGTCCGGGCCTTGGGACTCACTGTGGATGGCGCGGTGGGCCGGCCGATCGCGCTGGACATGTACGGTGGCATCACGCCCCGGATCGTGGGCATCGTGGGCGACATCCACCTGATGGATCCGCGTACCTCGCCGCGCCCGACCGCCTACCTGTCTGCGGTGCAGTTCCCGAGCACCCAGGCAGATCTCATCGTGCGTGGAGACGGGGACCACGGGCGACTGCTGGCAGCGGTACAAGCATCCGTCGCGCTCTTGGATCGGGGCATTCCCGTGTATGACGCCGCCCCGCTCGGGCAGGTGATCGACTCGTCGCTGGCTCGCGACCGGTTCACGACGCTGCTCTTGAGTGGATTCGCACTCGTGGCGTTGTTGCTCGCGGCGGTTGGCGTCTACGGGGTCCTGGCAGGAGAGGTGGCTCGGCGCCGCCGCGAAATGGGCAT
>DATBCM010000269.1:0-2636 GCA_036270455.1 Gemmatimonadales bacterium
CTCCATGAGCCGGGTCAGGTCGCCAGCGGTCACGATCCCCGCGAGGGTGCCGCCGCCGTTCACTACGGCGACGGTCCCACGTCGCTCGGCCAGGAGCACGACGCATTCCCGCATCGGCCGGTCCGCGGCGAGGAGCGGCAGGTCCTTCGTCACCATCACGTCCCCCACCCGCAGGAGCAGCGTCCGCCCCAAGGTCCCTCCAGGGTGCAGGGCCGCGAAGTCCTCGCGCGTGAATCCCTTCACTTCGAGCAGGGTCACGGCCAGCGCGTCTCCGATCGCCAGCGCCACCGTTGTGCTCGTCGTGGGCGCGAGGGTTTCGGCACAGGCTTCCTCGTCCACCCCCCCATCCAGCACCACGGCCGCCGCGCGTCCGAACGGAGAATCGGCCTCGCCGGTGATGGCGATGATCGGCACGCCCAGCCGGCCCAGCTGACTCACCAACCCGAACAGGTCCTCGGAGGCTCCGCTCTTCGAGAGCAGGATCGCCACCTCGTTCGATCCTACCATCCCCAGATCGCCGTGCAGGGAGTCCACCGGATGGATGAACGTCGCCGGAGTGCCGGTCGAGGTCAGGGTCGCCGCGATTTTCCGCGCGATCAGCCCGGACTTCCCCACCCCGGAAACGATGACCCGGCCCTGCGCGTGGGCCAACAGCTCTACCGCCCTCCCGAACGCATCCGAGAGAGTACGGGCCGAGCGCGCGAGCGCACCGGCCTCGAGCTCCAGCACGCGCCGGCCGCGCTCAACGAGCCGGGATCGTTCGCTCGGCGCCATCGCCCCGTGCCATCAGGTACGCTGCCACGCGCTCGTCCCACACTCCGCGCGCCTTGAGAATGAGCTCTGCGGCCTCCCGCGCCGCCCCGCGCCCACCCTCGGCGTCGGTGACCACCGCGGCGAGTGCGCGCACCTCGGCACAGGCGTTCCGGACCGCGATCGGGAGCCCAACCCGCCTCAGCACCGGGACGTCGGGCAGGTCGTCGCCCACGAACGCACACTGTTCGAGCGTGAGGCGCCGGGCATCCAGCCAGCGCTCGAGCCCGGGGAGCTTCTGCGCTCCATCATCCTGAATCACATCCGGGATGTCGAGCTCGCGCGCCCGCAGGGTGGTGGCCTCCGACACCCGGCCACTCACGATCACGACGTGCAGTCCCGCCCACTGGAGCATCTTGAGCCCCAGCCCATCCGGCACGTGGAAGCGCTTGAACTCGGCCGCGTGGTCCGACACGAGTCCCAGATACACGCCGCCGTCGGTCAGCACGCCATCCACGTCGAAGCCGACGACCGCGAGGTTTCCGGCGACTCTGGGGTCGATCACGACACCCGCACCGCTTCCCGCGCGGCGCGCCACACGTCGATCGCCACCTCCAGCGTCTTCTCGAGCTGGTCCAGGGGGAGCATGTTCGGCCCATCGGACGGCGCGTGGTCCGGATCCGGGTGCGTCTCGATGAAGAACCCATCCGCGCCCGCGGCCGCGGCGGCGTAGAGCAGCGGCGGGATGAAGCGCCGCAGCCCGCCGCTCGCGCCCCCCACGCCCTTCCCCGGCTGCTGCACCGCGTGAGTCGCGTCGAACACCACCGGCGCCATGCAGACCTGGCGGAGCCGCGCGAAGTTCCGCATGTCCACCACCAGGTCGCCATAGCCGAAGAAGGTGCCCCGCTCCGTGACCGCAACCTCCTCGGCCCCGCCCGATCGCAGCTTCTCGACGGCCCCGCGCATGCCCTCCGGGTCCATCCACTGGCCCTTCTTCACGTTCACCGGCTTGGCTGCCGCCCCCGCTGCCAACAGGAGGTCGGTCTGCCGGCAGAGAAAGGCCGGGATCTGGAGCACGTCGGCCACCTGGGCGGCAGCGCGCACCTGGCCGGTCTCGTGCACGTCGGTCAGGACCGGGAGTCCGGTCGCTTTCCGCACGCGCTCGAGCGCGGAGAGTCCCGCCTCGATCCCCGGGCCGCGCTCCGCGTCCATCCGGGACCGGTTGGCCTTGTCGTACGACGCCTTGTAAATGACCGCGAGGCCGAGCCGGCGGGCCATCTGCGCGAGCGCTTCGCCCACGCGGAGGTTCAGGTCGTCCGACTCGACGACGCAGGGCCCCGCGATCAGGAACGGGGCGTCAGTCGCTCCGAAGTGCGCCGCCATGGGTCTAGGGCTTGAGTCCCGCCAGCACCGAGGAGCCGACATCGGCCGCCGGCCCGTGGGCCTTGTGCCAGGCCGCCGCGGCGCCGACGAAGCCCGCGAAGAGCGGATGCGGACGGGTAGGCCGGGACTTGAGCTCGGGGTGAAACTGGCAACCCACAAACCAGGGATGCTCGGGGAGCTCGATCATTTCGACCAGGGAGCCGTCGGGGGACAGCCCGCAGCAACGCATGCCGTACTCGGCCAGCACGTCGCGATACGCGTTTGAGACCTCGTACCGGTGCCGGTGCCGCTCGCTCACTTCGGTGGCGTCCGAGTAGATCTTCGCGGCCCGAGAGCCCGCGCGGAGGCGGCAGGGATACGCGCCCAGCCGCATGGTGCCCCCCATCTCCTGAATGCCCTCCTGGGTCCGCATCAGGGCGATGACGGGATTCTCACACTCGGGCTCGAATTCGCTCGAGTTCGTGTTCTCAAGCTTCGCCACGTTGCGGGCGAACTCGATGATG